>JBKJRG010000779.1:0-2599 GCA_046594805.1 Opitutaceae bacterium
AGTCCAAATACGAGCGTCCCGCCCGCACCGGCCGCGAACCGGGGATGGCCACCTTGTTCCTCAATGTTGGCCGCAAGCAACTCGTCACGCCGGCCGACATCGTCGGCAAGATCGCCGGAGTCACGCGGCTGCCTGCGACCGTGGTGGGCGCGCTCGACATTCACCAGCGCCACACCTTGGTCGATGTGGAGGAAGCGCAGGCCGACTTCATCGCGAAAAAGCTTGCTGGCATCAAGTTGAAGGGCGTGGCGTTGGCACCGGCGCGGGCCGGAGTTGAGACCTGAGCGAAACGATTCAGTTGAGGGCCAGGCGGAAAACGCGTCTCCATTTTCACTCAATTGCGGGAGGAGGCTCGCCAAACGCCAGGGTGGCGTTACTTTCGCGCTACCACCGTGCTCGGGCCGGCCCTGCTCGCCCGAACGCATACCCACCTAACGGAAGGCGTCCCGTCTTCCAGATTCATAAAAGACCCCGCCCCATGAAGTCTGCTTCTGCCTCCTTCACGCGTGTCCGCGCCGCGGCCCTCGTCGCCTTGAGCGTTTGCCCGCTATTCGGCCAGACCAATCCCAGCGATTTGGAACGAAAGAGGAAGGAGGAGGAAACCGTGACACTCACGCCCTTCGAGGTGAAAGGCGGCAAGGATGTCGGTTTCGCCGCGTCCAGTTCGCTTGCGGGTGGGCGCATCTCCACTCCCCTGAAGGACACGCCGGTGGCCTATTCCGTGCTGACCGCGGAATTCCTCGAGGCCTTCAACATCACCAATGTCGCCGAGGCGGCGCAGTGGTCGGTGAATTCCAACTTCACGATGGGGGACAATACCGCCTACGGCTTCGGCGGGAACGCGGAAGCAGGGGCGATTCGGATCCGCGGGATTTCCGTCAATGCGCCGACGCGTAATTTTTTCCCCTACAACTCCACGTCAGACAGTTTTAACATCGATCGCGTCGACTTTGCCCGCGGCGCCAACGCCATCCTCTTCGGCGCCGGCGGCGCGGGCGGGACGCAGAACACCGGCACCAAACAGGCGCTGACCACGCGAAACAGCGAGCAGGTGCGGCTGCAGGTGGGCAGCTGGAACAAGTACCGCGTGACCGCCGATGTTAACCACGTTTTGAACGACAAGGTGGCCGTGCGGACAAATCTGCTGTGGTCTTCGATGGATCACTGGCGCGACCGGCTGTGGGAGGAAAAACAGGGCCTCCATCTGGCGGGCATCTACAAGCTCCATCCGAAATTCACCGTCCGCGGGGAGTTCGAATACCTCAGCGTCAAGAAAACGACCGCCAGTCCCCAATTCCGCGACTTCGTCTCGGCGTGGGATGGCCGTTCCTACGACTTCGCCGCTCCGCTGACGGGAGCGGGGGCCCCTTCCAACGCATCGCTGGCGCAGATGGGCATCGTGCGCACCCCGCAGCGATTTGTCACCCATTCGAACTTCAACGGGCAGGCGATCAATTTTCAGAACCGCTTTCGCACGACCGGCCTGGCGTACAACGCGACGGCGCCCAATTATTTTCAGGGAGAGCCCATCCGGACGATTGGCTGGTCCGTCCGGGCCCAGGCCATGATTGACGGCAATACCGGCATTCCCGAAGCCGCGCGGTACGCCAACGCCAGTCGCGGCTCCACCTTTTTCCGGATTCCGACGCGGGAAGACACGCCCTTGTGGTCCGACCCGAAGCACAAATATCCCGTCAACACCCAGAAATCCCGGGATGCCGCGCTTTATTTCACCTACACGCCCTTCAAGGGGCTGTTCGTCGAGCTGGCCGGGGACACGAACGAGGGGCTGGGCAAGGGCGACACGGCCCAGCGCCGGGGCATGCAGGAATTCTATGTCGATATCATCCAGACGCTGCCCAACGGGCAACCTAATCCAAAATTCCTGCACACGTATCAGGAGCGCGGACACTACAAGCAGCAGCGCGACAGCTTCCGGGACAGCCTGCGCCTGCAGTCGGTCTACGTGAAGGACACCCGGATCGGCAAGCTGCAGGCCGGCTTCATGGGCGGCATCAGCATCGACAAGGTCCGCAACCGCTCGAGCGAGCTGATGCTCCCGCTCAACTGGATCAGCCCGGATGCCCGTTCCTGGATCAACAATGGCGAGCTGAACGAGTTCATGCTGTGGACGCGCACATACACCGATGAGACGCATCGCCCACAGGAGCCTGCCTGGTCGCAGGCCCCGCGCCCGGTCACCGTGATCGATCCAGTCAACGGCGTCACCCGGGAGGTCACCCCGCTCTGGATGTGGGACGCCCGGCGCGAAGACAACGTCTACGACTCGATCCGCAATTCGAAGTACCTGCAGTTCGCGGGCAATCTCGATCTGTTCAAGAACCGTCTGGT
This sequence comes from Opitutaceae bacterium, assembly GCA_046594805.1. Classification (GTDB taxonomy): domain Bacteria; phylum Verrucomicrobiota; class Verrucomicrobiia; order Opitutales; family Opitutaceae; genus ER46. The sequence goes on from JBKJRG010000779.1 coordinate 2,353, forward strand.
GCTCATCGGCGCATTTCGCCGTGATTTCACGTTCTTCACGCAGAATCGGATCAAGGCGCCGGGCGATCACCCCGTCGGCTGGGATGGCGTGAGCCTGCAGTTGCGGGACGCCGCGCCGAAGGACTACGAGACGCTGATGTATTTTCCGAAGGACACCGCAGGGCGGGTCACCGGTCCCGCCATTCCCGCCGATACCCGGCCGCGGATCAACCAGCAGGGCGCGCCCGTCCCATTGACGCAGTACTTG
>JBKJRG010000917.1:0-4336 GCA_046594805.1 Opitutaceae bacterium
TCAACCCCACGATCGCGAGCTTCACTAGCGGAAGCTTGCGCTTCGTGACGAGTTCGCCGGTGGACATCGCGCGAGGGTGTCGCCCGCCGCGCGCCTCCGTCAAGAACTCGCCAAAGATGCGTCCACCACTCGGGCGCATCTGCCGGTTGGCGGTGGATCGCGCCTGCAACTGTAGGCAGCTCGCTTGCGAGCGCTCAGCGACCGGAGCGCTCGCAAGCGAGCTGGCCTACCGCCAACCGGCAGATGCTCCCCCCACCACTCCGTGCGCCCGCGGCAAGCTTGCCCCGGTCCGGTGCTTGGGTTGTCCTGCGCGTGCCAGCGCATGTCCAAAACGCCCGCCCCTGTTCGCCCGGTTCGCCGAAACCTGCTGCACCGTGTTGGGCGAAGTGGCTCATGGTCGGCCACTGCTCGCGCATGAATGCCGTCGTCCGGACCCTGACGTTCGCCTGGGTCCTCGGACTCGCGGTGGTGACTCTGGCGCACCCCTCTGCCACGCGAATGCTCACGTGTCCCTGGGCCGGGGTCGTCGCCGCACTGTGGGTGCTCCCCGTCGTCGCGCTCATCACCCTCGTCGTCCGCCAACCGGTCCTCCACTGCCAGGGCTGGCTGATCGGCGCAGGCTTGGGCCTGCTCGCGTTGGCGGCAGTGTCCTCCGCCGCGCTCAGCCCTTTCGCCGCGGCCAGCCTCCCGTTGACCTGGCCGACCTTGGGCGGCGTCACGCTCTCCCTGCTGCTGCATCATTGGCTGACCGGTGCCGACGGTGGCGGGAAACCCCGCCGCGAGCGCCTCGCGACCGCAATGGCCGTGATCGGCGCGGCGATCGCGACCGCCAGCCTCGTCGCCTGGCTGCGCGACGGTGCCCCATCGCCTTGGGCGACGCGCAACACGTTTCCCTTCGGTCATTCGACCTACACGGGCGGATTTATTGTTATGATTTTTCCCTGGCTCCTGCAACGCGCCGGGGCGGGACGCCGTTTTGCCCGCGCCGCCTGGCTCGCGCTTGCGGTGCCTGCCCTGCTGGCGCTCGCCGGCACCGGCAGCCGCGGCGCCGTGGCCGGGCTGGGAGTCATGGCCGGGCTCGGTGGGCTCCTGGCGCTGCGCTCGCCGACGTGGACGCGCCGACAAAAACTTTTCCTCGTCGTCACCGGGCTCGTCCTCGCCCTCGGCGCGATCGCCGCTAATCCGCGGCTGCGCGAACTTGCACTCCGTCGTACCTGGGGCGAAAGCGCACGCGAAAGCAACCAGCAGCGCTCCGCGATGATCGCCGCGGGGTGGCATTTGGGCGTCGAACGCCCGCTCCTGGGCTGGGGTCCCGGTTCGGTGCCACTCGCCTACCCCACGGTCCGCGCCCGGCTCGACGGCGGCGTCGACAATGTCCTTCAACTGCACAACGCTCCGATCCAGATTTGGGCAACGCTCGGCGCGACGGGCGTCATGGCGCTGGCGCTGCTCATCGCCGGTGTCGGCGTCGCGCTGCGGCGGGTACTGACGGATCCCACGCCATCGACCACCGCGCTGGCCGCCGCGGCGAGCCTGGCCGGCTACGGGGCATTCGCGCTGACCGATCACCAATTCGATCTGCCGATCATCGCTGCGGGCGCCGCCGCGAACCTCGCGCTGCTGACGTCAGCGGTCCCTGAGCGCGACTGGCAGCCGGCGCCCGGCCTGCGCGCGGCCACCCTGGCGGGCGCGGTTTTCCTGGTGGCTGCGCCCGGCCTCGCGCTGCTCGGCGATCTGCGCGCCCGCCGCGCGTACGATCACGCGTTGGCCGCTTGGGACACGCGCCAGGACGCCGAGGCGTTGTCGGCGCTCGATCGCGCCACCGCACTCACCCCGCGCGATCCCTACTTTCAACACCAGGCGGCCGCACACCTGTTGCGGATGCGCGACGCAGAGCCGACCTCAGGTCAGCGCGCGGACCTCACCCGCGACGCTATGGATCGGCTGAACGTATCGCTGGCAGGCGGAGTGCACGCGGAATACGCCCACTTCAACCTCGGTTGGCTCGAACTCGAAATCGACTCCCCCGCGGCCGCGGCGCGGCATTTCACCGCGGCCGCCCGGCTGGTGCCCGACAAGGGCGGGGTCTACTTCGGACTGGGCCTCGCGCTGAAGGAAGCCGGGCGGAGCGACGCCGCGATTCGAGCTTTCGCGCTCGAGTGGCTCAACGATCCCAATCAACTCACCTCGCCGGCTTGGGAAGTGCCCGCGCTCGCCGTGCTCCGCGCTGCGGTGCAGGCCGAACTGCTCCGGCTTTATGCCGGCCTGCGCGACGCGCATCCCGGCGCCGCGCCAGCCGAGGCTTGGACGCGATGGTGGCTGGGCGAGCGGATCGCGCCGGGCCAGCTCGGGCCCGGCTTCACGAGCGACTCCGCGGCGTTTGCCCTGGCTCAGCCCGCCCTGCAGGCGCGCGCCGCCCTGTCCGGTCCTGCCGTGCACCCTTGGCAGCATTTGTACGCGGCCTGGCGTGAAGCCGGCGCGCCCGGAGTGTTCACCCGCCTCACCGCAGGCGACGCACCCCTTGCCGCGGCACTCGCGCGCCGTGCCGCCCGGCACCGCGAAAGTTTCCAGGATTTTCTGCAGGCGCCGACCGGGGACGAACCGGCGTTGATGCGCACGAGCCGGCGCGAGCGCCCCGGCTACGGCGTGCTCGCGCGCCACCCCGATGGCCCCGTCCTGGCCGACGTTTATGTGGTGCAGGAAAACCGCGTGCCGGCGGACTACGCGCGCCGGCTCTTTCCACCCAAAGGCTGGCTGCCGGGTCGTTTCCTGCTCGCCTTGCTGCCGCCCGATCCACGATGAGTGCGCCGATGACCCGCACGAGCACCAGCCGGCTGCGCAAGGTCATTTTGCCGGCGTGGCTCCTCATCGGGGACACCGTGGTCGCCTTTGCCGGCCTCGCGCTGGCCTTCTGGTTGCGCTACCATTCGCCGTTGGGCGGCCTGGGACTCGACGTGCCCGATGCGCGCTTCGCCCACTATGCTCCCTTGCTCCTCATGGGCGTCGCCTTCCTGATCGTCGGTTTTGCCCAGCTGAACCTCTACGAAGAGCGGTTGCTCCTGCGCAAATACCAGGGCTTCGCGCTAATCATCAAGGCGACGACCTTCTGGCTCGCAGCGTACCTGGGCCTGGCGCTGTTCGTGAAATTCGATCCGCCCATCTCCCGTCTGTTCGTGCCGATCGGATACGGCTGTGTCCTGGCGCTGATGTTCATTTGGCGCAGCGCCTTCTACGCGTTGCTCATTCACCCCGCGTGGCGGGAACGGGTCCGGCAGCAGGTCGCCGTGCTCGGTTGGAATCACGCCGCCGCCGCGCTCGTGGACGAGCTCGCGGCGCAGCCCGCCCATCCCTATCGTTTCCGCGGCGTGATTGCGCTGCCGGGCGAATCCGGTGCGCCGGACACGATTGGCACGTTGGAAAACCTTTCCGCCGTGCTGGCCCATCATCAAATCGACATCGTGATTGCCGCGCGCACGGATTTGCCGCCGGCCCAGCTGCGGCAGGTGGTCGAAGGCTGCGAGCGGGCGTACGTGGAATGGAAAGTCATTCCCAATTCCTTCCAGATCCTCCTCAGCGGGCTGCGGCTGCAAACCGTCGGCCGGCTACCCGTGCTTGGGGTGGAGGAACTGGCCCTCAACAAACTTTTTAATCGCGCGCTCAAACGGTTCATCGACCTGGTGGGAGCGGCGCTCGGGCTGGTGCTCTCCATGCCGGTGGTCGTGGTGCTGGCCATCCTGATCAAGCGCGAGTCGCCGCAGGGCCCGATCTTTTTCCGGCAGACCCGCATCGGCAGCGGCCACCGCACCTTCACCCTCTGGAAGCTGCGCAGCATGGTGCCGGATGCGGCGAAACGCGACAGCCAGCACCAAAGCACCCTGCGCGGCGACCTGCGCCTGTTGCAGATCGGGGCGTTCATGCGCCGCTGGAACCTCGACGAGCTCCCGCAATTCTGGAACGTGCTCCGCGGCGACATGAGCCTGATCGGTCCGCGGCCCGAGCGCCCGTCCCACGTCGATCGCCTGTCGGCCGAGATCCCGCACTACTTGCCGCGCCACCTGGTGAAACCCGGCATGAGCGGCTGGGCGCAGGTCAACGGCCTGCGCGGCGACAGCTCGATCGCGCTGCGGATTCAGCACGACATTTATTACATCGAGAACTGGTCGCTCTGGCTCGACCTGCAGATCCTGCTCCTGACCTTCGTGCGCTGGAAGAACGCGTACTGAGCGTCCGTTTTGGGTGGAGCCCCAAACCGCTGCCGTGAGGACGACCGATTCAAAGTTTGTAGGGGCGTCGCTTGACGACGCCCGCGAGCACCGCGCGCGTTCGCCGCCAAGGG
>JBKJRG010000291.1:0-9312 GCA_046594805.1 Opitutaceae bacterium
GCTGGCCCGCGAGGCGCTGGCGCGGTTGGCGGCGGCCAAGGCGGTGCGCCTCGCCGAGACCACGGGCGAGGTCGAGTTGCGGGCGCTGGTCACGCAGCTTTTCGCCACCCGCACCCCACTGACCAGTCCGGCTGGCCGGCCCACGCACATCGAGCTGAACCACGGCGAGCTGGCCCGGCGATTCCAGAAATAAATGGCGCCCGCGCTCGCGCTGCCGCAAAACCTTATACACGTTGGACCTCCTTAACCATGCCCCCTTTCGCTCCCAAGACCGCCGTGCGCGCCGCCGAATCCACTCTCGAAAATGCGGCCGCCGGGAGCACGGCGCCCTTCGATCTCAAGTCCGTTCTCAGCTCGATTCACAGCCCGCACAGTTCGGATGACCAGACCGGCATCCTGCGTTCGCTAATCCAGCGCCACCTGGTTTCGACGCTGGCGCGTCACAGCGCCTCGGCCACCCCGCGGGACTGGTGGATCGCCACCACCCTCGCGGTGCGCGACACCATCCACGAACGGATGATTGCCACGCAGGCGGTGCACAATGCGCACAACGTCCGGCGGATTTATTACTTCTCGCTCGAATACCTGATGGGCCGCCTTTTTAGCAACAACCTGCTCGCGACCGGCCTGCTCGAGTCGGCGAAGACGGCGCTGGGATCGCTGGGCCAGGATTTCGATGACATTCGCGAGGCGGAAGTCGACATGGGCCTCGGCAACGGCGGTCTCGGGCGGCTCGCGGCGTGCTTCCTCGATTCGCTCGCGACCCTCGATTACCCCGCGCTGGGCTACGGGATTTATTACGAATTCGGCCTGTTCAAGCAGGCCTTCGTCAATGGCCACCAACTCGAGCAACCCGATCATTGGATGATCTTCGGCGATCCGTGGGAAATCATGCGGCCCGAGTACACCCAGCAGGTGCAGCTCTATGGCCGGGTCGAGAATGTCTTCGACGATCGCGGCAATTACCGGCCGCGCTGGGTGGATTCCAAGACCCTGCTCGGCGTGCCGCACGACATTCCGATCGCGGGCTTCGGCACCAAGACGGTGAACCTGCTGCGGCTGTGGTCCTCCAAGGCCACCCACGATCTCGATCTCGCCGCGTTCAACAGCGGCGGCTACGTCGACGCCGTGCGGCTGAAGGCCGAGGGTGAGACGGTTTCAAAGGTGCTTTATCCGAATGACAAGAGCGAGGCCGGGAAGGAACTGCGCCTGGTGCAGCAGTACTTTTTCGTCGCTTGCTCGCTGCGCGACATCCTGCGCCGCCATTTCCGGACGCCCGGCAACTCCTGGGACAACTTCGCCGACAAGGTGGCGGTGCAGCTCAACGACACGCACCCGGCGGTCGCGATCGTCGAACTCATGCGAATCCTGCTCGATGAGCAGCGGATACCCTGGGACAAGGCCTGGGGGATCACCAACCGCACTTTCGGCTACACCAATCACACGCTCCTGCCGGAGGCGCTCGAAAAATGGGGCGTGCCGCTCTTCGAGCGCGTCCTGCCGCGCCATCTCCAGATTATTTTTGATATCAACACGCGCCTGATGCAGGCGGTGGAGATCAAGTGGCCGGGCGATGACGAAAAAAAGCGGACGCTTTCCCTCATTGAGGAAAACCACGGCAAGGCCGTCCGGATGGCGAATCTCGCGGTGGCGGGTTCCCACGCGGTCAACGGCGTCGCCGCCCTGCACACCGCGCTGTTGAAGAAGGATCTTTTCCCCGAGTTCGACGCGCTGTATCCGGGCAAATTCCAGAACAAGACGAATGGCATCACCCCGCGGCGCTGGCTGCTGAAGAGCAACCCGCGACTCGCCGCGCTCATCACCCAGAAGCTCGGCACCGGGTGGCCGCGTGATCTGGACCTGCTGCGCGGCCTCGAAAAATTTGCCGACGATCCCGCGTTCCAGCGCGAGTTCATGGCGATCAAACGCGCCAACAAGGTCGACCTCGCCTCGACCATCCGGCACGAGTGCGGCGTATCCGTCTCGCCCGACGCGCTCTTCGACGTCCAGATCAAGCGGCTGCACGAATACAAGCGCCAGCATCTGAACCTGCTGCATATTCTCGCGCTTTACCGCCGGCTCCTGCAGCAGCCCTCGCTCGACATCGTGCCGCGCGTCTTCGTCTTCGCGGCCAAGGCCGCGCCCGGCTATGACCTGGCGAAGAACATCATCCGCGCCATCAATGTCATCGGCGCCCGGATCAACGCGGACAACCGGCTGGGCGGAAAGATCAAGGTCGCCTTCCTGCCCAACTATCGCGTGTCGCTGGCTGAGAAAATCATCCCGGCCGCGGATCTCTCCGAGCAGATTTCCACCGCGGGCAAGGAAGCCTCGGGCACCGGCAACATGAAGCTCGCGCTCAACGGCGCGCTCACCATCGGCACGCTCGACGGGGCCAACGTGGAGATGAAGGAAGAGGCAGGCGACGAAAACATCTTCATCTTCGGCCTCACCGTCGAGGAAGTGGAGGCCCTCCGAAAGGGCGGCTACAACCCGTGGGATTACTACCAGAAGGATGAGGAGCTCCGCGCCGTCATCGACTGGCTCGGCAGCGACTACTTCACGCCCGGTGAGCATGGCGCCTTCGGCACCCTGCACCACAGTCTGATGCAGGGGGGCGATCCCTTCATGTTGCTCGCGGATTTCCGATCCTACGTGGACTGCCACGCGCGCATCGATCAGGCCTACCGCGACACCGCTCGCTGGTCGCGGATGGCCATTATGAACACCGCGCGGATGGGCAAGTTCTCGAGCGATCGGACGATTCGCGAGTACGCGAAGGACATCTGGAACCTCTCGCCCATCCAAATCCCGTAGTGGCCGCGGGCGGGCCGGCGTTGCCAATCTCCCGGCTCCCGCGGCGGACACGAAAGTGGGCGCCCCCTTCGGGCTCGTTTGTCGTGCTGCGTGGAACGTTGCTCGGCGCGAGCCTGCTGGCCGGGACTCTTCCGCTCTTTGGCGCGCCCGCCCCCGTCTTGCCGCCGCTGTCGGGCGAGCTCAGCGGCGAAGTAACCTCCCTCCAAATTCCGGGGCTGCCGCCCTTGCGCTGGCAGGTGATTTTGCGCGCGGGTTCCGGCGCCGGCACCCGGATCGCGGAATTGACCGCAAATGCTCCAGGGCTGCGAGCCCGCGCCGAGGTGCAGCTCACGGCGTTCGGCGAGGGCACCTGGCGGCTGCTCGAGGGTGAAGTCGACGCCGCGCGCTGGTTCGCGCTCCTGGCGCCCAAATTTTTTCCCGCGCTGGTTGACGCCGTGGTGACCGGCACGCTGGCCGTTTCCGGTGAGGGCACCCTCCATGAAGGGAAACTCACGGGGCGCACCCAGCTCGAACTCCGCGATGGCGCCATCCGGGACTCGGCCAGCACGTGGTCGGTGACGGGAGTGGCGTTGCGCGGCGCGCTGCAGCAGCTACCGGCGCTGGTGAGCGACGAGCCCTTCAAGTTTTCCTTCATCGCCGCGACCGTCGCGGGCCTGGATATTCGCGACGGCGCCATCGAGCTTTCGATCGATGGCAACGGCCAGGTGCAGGTCGCGCGGGCAACGGCTGCAATGCTGGACGGGCACGTGGAGGTGACGCCCTTCGCCTTTTCGCTGGCGAAACCGGAGTTGAAATCCGACGTGCATTTCACCGCGATCGAGATCGAGCGGCTCGCGGCTTTTCTGCCGCCGGTCCTGGCCGATGCCACGGGCAAGGTAAGTGGCCGGATGGCGGTGAGCTGGAGCGCGGCGGCCGGACTGAGCCCCGGCAGCGGCCGCTTGCAGATCGATCCTGGTGCGGCGGCTACGCTGCGGCTGGCGCCGAAGCCGGGGTTCCTGACTTCACGCGTCCCGGAACGGTTGTCTTTGCTCCCGAAATCGCTCGGCCCGCTGGCGCGGATGTTTTCCCCGATCAACCCCGCCTACGAAACGCTCCGCGCGATCGAAATGGGCGAAATGCGCCTGGAGGTAAACGCGCTCGATGTCGGCCTGCGCCCCGACGGTGACTCGGAGGGCCGGACCGCGCGGGTCGTCATGACGGCGCGGCCGGCGGCAAAAAACACCGCCGTCGAATCGGTGCGTTTCGAGGTGAATGTGTCCGGGCCGCTGGCGGACCTGGTGCGGATGGGTTTGGAAGGGAAGATTCAGGTCCGTGCCAAGTGAGGCCGACGACCGCCGGCGCGCGCGCTGGCAAATTGGCCGAAAGTTCATTGAATGATTCGTTGAACCGGATCGTCAAACCCGGCACACCCTGATTGCCATGCGCCCACGCCTTTGCCTTATCTGTCTCGCGCTCGCCGGTTTGTTGAACGGCGGCTGCCTCCACGTCAAAATGGACCCAATTCAGGTGAATGCGGTGGTCGACGTGAACGTCAAAGTAGAACGCGAAGTCGCCGGCTTGCTCAGTGACATCTATGGTGATTCCTCGACCATTAAAGTCCCAACCTCCTCCCCTCGATGAACCGTCGCTTTTTCCTCCTGTTTCTTGCCGTCCTGACCTGCGCTATCGTGCCCGGAACGCTGTCGGCCGCCGACGCGGGCCAAGCCAAGGGCCGGATGCGTGACCGCGTGGGCGCGCTGGATCAGTTGAAGATCGCCGAGGTAGTCGGGGAGAACAACCGCGGCTTTGTGGAGATGCGCCAGTCGGATGGCGCCGCCGCCGCCGTGGTGGAAGCCGAGAATCAGGATCGCACCACGGTGTTTACCGAGACCGCGAGCCGGACCGGCAGCTCTGCCGATGCCGTGGGCCGGGCGTTCGCGAAACAGATTGCCGCCGCCAGCGCCCGCGGCGTCTGGGTGCAACGCGAAGACGGCACCTGGCAGAAGAAGTAGGGGCTGAGGTCGCGCTCCGTAGCGGAACGCGTGGGCGTTTCGTCGGGCGGGAAACGGCGGTCGGCGAAACGCTCACGCGTTGCGCTGCAGCCGGACGCCCTTACTACGTCAGCATCGCCGCAATCGCCGCCCCGAGAAAGCAGCAAAGCGTTCCGCCGATCAGCGACTTCATGCCGAGCTGGGCAAGGACGGATCGCTGATTGGGCGCCAGCACGCCGATGCCACCAATCTGGATGCCGATGGACGCGAGGTTCGAAAACCCGCAAAGCGCATACGTCAGGATGATCTGCGCGCGAACATCCGGCAGCGAGCCGGACTCAATCAATTTGCCCAAGGTGCCGTAGGCGAAAAATTCGTTGAGGATCGTCTTTTCTCCGATGACCTGCCCGGCAATCGTCAACGAGCCGATATCGATGCCCATCAGCCAGGCACACGGGGCGAAAATGATGCCCATGATGTACTGCATCGACAGCGCGGTGTAGCGGCCATCCGTGCGGAGCTGGATCCATTCGTTCAGCCCCGTCCAGCCGCCGATGGCCTGCGACCCGAGGATGGCGTTGATCATCGCCACGAGCGCCGTGAACACGAGCAGCATGGCGCCGACGTTCACGGCGAGCCGGAGGCCATCGGTCGTGCCATTCGCGATCGCCTCGAGCGAGTTGGCTCCGATTTTTTCCTTGGGCACCGCGATGGTCTCGTCGACCGGCATCATTTGGGGCACGAGGATTTTCGCGATGTAAAGCGAGGCGGGGGCGGACATGAGCGAGGCGGTAATGAGATGCTTTGCAAAGAGCAGCTGCCTTTCTGGATCGGATCCGCCCAGCATGCCGATGTACGCGACCAGCACCGCCCCCGCGATGTTGGCCATGCCGCCCACCATCACGGCCATGAGCTCCGAACGCGTCATCGTCGGGAGGTAGGGCTTGATCAAAAGTGGCGCTTCCGTCTGCCCGAGGAAGATGTTGGCGGATGCGCTCAGGCTTTCGGCCCCGGAGAGCTTCATCGTCTTCGACATCAGCCAGGCGAAAACGAAAACGACTTTCTGCAGCCAGCCCCAATAAAACAGCAACGAGGTGAGCGCGGAAAAAAAGATGATGGTCGGCAGCACCTTGAAGGCGAAGAGGAATCCCCAGGCCTTGGAGGCATCGATCAGGTCGCCGAAAAGGAAACGGGAACCCGCTTCATTGAAGGCCATGAGCTTCACAAAGGCCTGGCCGACGAGGTCGACGGCCTCGCGCACAAAATCGACTTTCAGCACCAGGACGCCGCAGATGATCTGGAGAATCAACCCGGCGGCGACCAGCCGCCACGGGACCGCGCGTTTGTTTTCACTGAACAGAAAGGCGATGCCGATGAACGCCGCGATGCCGAGTAGTCCGCGCAGGACGTGCGTGATGTCCATGTGGGGTGAAAGCTGGGAGAGGCCGAGCTTGCGGGCGGGTGGGGGCGCGGCGAGAACCAAGTTTGCCATGACTGTGCAGGAACGCCTGGCCCGCTTTCTCGGCCGCACCCCCGATGTCGAACGCGCGGCCTTCGTCGCGCCCAACGCGACCGTGGTGGGGGATGTCACGCTCGGCGCACTCAGCAGCGTTTGGTATGGCTGTGTCCTGCGGGGCGACATCAACGCCATCGTGATCGGCGAAGGCTCCAACGTGCAGGATGGCACCATCGTCCACCTGGCCGATGACTACGGCGTTCGCGTGGGCAAGTATTCGACGATTGGCCACGCGGCCATCATCCATGCCTGCGACATCGGCGACGAATGCCTGATTGGGATGGGCGCCACGATCCTCGATGGGGCGCGAATCGGCGACCGCTGCATCGTCGGGGCGAATGCCCTCGTGACCCAGCGCTTCGTCGCGCCCCCCGGCTCGATGATCCTGGGTGCGCCGGCCAAAGTCGTGCGCGCGCTGACCGACGAGGAACAGCGCGGCTTGCGGCGCTGGGCGGAGAAGTACGTCGAGGTGGCAAAAGCGCACGCCGGAGTTTTGCGGTCCGCAGCGGCTCGCAAAACTTAAGGTTTTTGCGCAGCAAAAACCTCCAGCGTCAAAAACGTGTACCGCCAGTTCGCGTCGGAACTCTCACGCCGCGCGAGCTCCCGCCACGGCAAATGGCGCCACTCGGGAAAGAACGTGTCGCCGGCAACGTCTGCATGCACCAGCGTCAGGTACAATCGCATCGGCCGGTCCAGCGCGAGGGTTTCCTCATAAATCCGCTGGCCGCCGCAGATGTGGAGTTCGCCGGAGAGAGTCTCCGCCACCCCCAGCGCCTCCGCGAGGGAAGCCGCCACGCGCACGCCCTCGCGCGCGATTTCCTTCCGGCGCGTAATGACGATCGGCCTCCGCCCATCGCGACTGGCGGCGGGCCAGGTCTCAAAGCACACCCTGCCCATGACGCAGATCTGGCCCGCGGTTTTGTCCTGGAAGAATTTCCAGTCCTCCGGAATCCGCCACGGCAGCTTCCCTTCGCGTCCGATCACGCGATTCTCCGCGCAGGCGACGATGAGATGGAGCAGCTTCGGCACGACGCCTGAGGGGAGCACTCCGGTCCCGACGGAGCCAACCCAAACTGGCCCTTCCTAGCCCCGTCCAATGCCCGCGTGGTGGAGGTGACGTAAAAACAAAGTGTCACGTATTAAGTGACACTTTTAGCGGGCGACCCGGATTGGGCGTCGGGCGGAGGGAGGTAAGTCGGGTCCGACGGGTTTACGTTGTCGGCGCTTTCTTCCGTCGCTCCGTGTAGCGATGCATCAGCGGCGTGACCGAAGTGCCGTGGACCAGGATGGACAACGCCACGGTGCCGAGGACGAGCCCCAGCATGGGCTCGATCAATCCCGGGGAGAGTCCGCGATCGATCGCGTACATGATGTAGTAGACCGAACCGATGCCGCGAATCCCGAACCACGCCACCGCGCCCAGTTCGAAGCGGCTGAAGGGATGGACTAGCGCAACCGGCAGGACCGCGAGCGGCCGAATGATGAGGAAAAAAAGCGCGGCGAACCCGACGGTGCGGGCACTGAAGGGCAGGGCAGGCAGAATCGCGCCCACCACCAACACGAGGGCAACCTCCAGGATGCGCTCCAGCTGCTCGTTGGTCGCGAGCAGCGCGCCCGCAAAATACGCCGGCGCGGCCGGTCCGGCGGAGGTGGGGTGGCTCGGCAATCGGCCGGCCGCGATGGCGGAGACCGCACCGTCGCCGGCCCGGGTGCGCCCGCTGGCCTGACGCTCGGCGGCGCGGACTGCCACGCCCGCGGCGAACACCGAGAGGAAACCATACCCGTCGAGGAGCATTGCCAGGCCGTAGGAGAGCCCGATGACGCCGAGAACGAGATACTCGCCGAAAGCGAACGACTTCTTTCGCCGGGTGTTCAGATGCAGGACGAGCCGGGCCATCGTGTACCCGACCGCCGCACCGATCAGGATTCCCCCGGCTACGCCCCACAACGCCATCGCGGTGAATTTGGGCCAGCCAATCGCGGCGGGGCTGTCGCGCGCGAGCAGTTCCAAGCCCAGCAGGACAAAGGGAAATGCCGTGCCATCGTTCAGCCCGCCCTCGGCGCTCAGCGTGAGCCGCAGTTTGTCGCGATCCAGGGGGTGGCGCATCTGCACATCCGAGGCGAGCACCGGATCGGTGGGGGCGAGGATGCCGCCGAGCAGGACCGCCGCGCCCAATGGCAGTTTCAGGAGCCAGACGCCGGCGGCGGCCACGAGGGCGATGGTCAGGACCATCGAGATGGAAGCGAGAAACAGGGCCGGTCGCAGTTGCTTGTCGCGCAGGGGCAGACGCAGTTTCAGACCGACGGTGAACAACGAAATCACCACGGCGATTTCCGCCGCGTGCATCAGCCAGCGGACATGCTGGATCGGATTGATTCGAATCGCACCGAGCCACAGCGGCCCGAGGGCAATGCCCAGCAGCAGGTAGACAATGGTCGACGTGATCGGCAACCGCTCGACCAGCGGATGCGCGAGCGCCATCAGCAGCAACATCGCGCCGATAACGAGGAGCCACAATTCAAAGGAAATGAGCGGCTCCTTTCCCGGGAGGAGTACGGGTAGGCGGGGGGGGAGGCATACGGTATCGACCGCACCGAAAGCGCCGGGTGCGCCGATGTTCGTTGCGCTTGTCACCTATGCGGCCCGTCGCATGCTTCGCCGCCATGACCATCGGCGTCCCCCGGGAAATCAAAATCGGCGAGACGCGGGTCTCGATGACCCCCAGCCTTTGCCGACGTTGCGCCACGCTCGGGGCGAACGTGCTCATCCAAAAATCCGCGGGCGACACCGCGGGCTTCACCGACGCGGAATACCGCGATGCAGGAGCGACCATGGTCGGCGATGCCCGGAAGGTCTGGCGCGCCGCCGACCTGATTTTAAAAGTCAAAGAGCCGCTGCCGGCGGAATACGGCCTCCTGCGCGAAGGGCAGGCGCTGTTCACCTACCTCCATCTCGCCGCGGGGCCGGAACTGGCAAAAGTGCTGCTCAAGAAACGGATTCTCGGCATT
>JBKJRG010000362.1:0-3365 GCA_046594805.1 Opitutaceae bacterium
CCCACCCTGGGTCGCCCAGGTCGAGGCTGCGCGCCTCGCGGCTCCTCCCGCCGATTTCGGCCGTTTCCGTTCCGAGGGCGGCTATCGCGGCGACAGCTTCTCGCACTCGAGCAGCAACTCCCGCGGGAGCGACGGCTCCTCCAATTATTCCAATTCCGCGCCGGCCGCTCGCGCGGACTCGACGTACTCGCGGGCCGAACCTAGCTACACTTCATATTCCTCCTCTTCATCGGGCTCCTCGTCCTCCTACTCGGCTCCCTCCTCCTCCTCGGACAGCAGTAGCAGCAGCGGCAGCGGCAACTCCGGGACGCACCAGTCGACCCAGGCTCATCAGAATTGACGCACGCTCCGGCCGTCTTCGGCCGATGCAATCCTGGCGCGGACGAAATCGTCCGCGCTTTTTTTTGACCTGTCCTGGCGCCTCATACCAAGGCCCTGGCGCGTTGGGACCTTGCCTGAGGTGAGGCTGGCTCTCCGAGCCGGCCTGAGTTAACTGGCGAATCGCTCTGGAACCCAGGCCGGCTCGGAGAGCCAGCCCCACCCTTTTTAGGCGTCGCGCCCTTTGCGGCCGTTGCGTGAGGCCTCAGCGCTGCAGCATCTTCACCCGTCGATCGCGCCGCGGAAATTGCAGGGTGACGATCGTGCCGACGCCCTCCTTGCTCTCCAGCCCAACCTGCCCGCCATGGTCGCGCATGATGCGTTGGGCGATCATCAGCCCGAGTCCGTGACCGCCTGCCTTGGTCGTGTGATAGGGCTGAAAGAGGCGCACCAGGTCCTCCTGCTTGATGCCACTGCCGCTGTCGGCAAACAGGAGGAACACCGAGTCGTCGTCCGCCCGCGTCTTGATCTTCAACTTTCCCCCGGGCCGCATCGCTTCCATCGCGTTCTTGGCGAGGTTGAAGAACACCTGCTTGATCTGGTTGCGGTCGGCCAGCACGAGCGGCAGGGGCGAGGTGTCCGCCTCCACCTCGATGCCGCGGTCGGCCAGCTCGCGTTGCTGGAAGCGCAACACCTCCGCGAGGAGATCGGTGAGATTCGTCTCCGCCAAATCGGGCGGACGCGGCCGGATTGCCTCCAGGAAATTGCTGATGATGCCGTCCAGCCGCGTCACTTCCTCGCGACAGATCCGGACCGACTCGACCAGTGAATCGGTTTCCTTCGCGGCCTTCACTTTCTTCAACTTCCGATCAATCAACTGGAGGTGAATGGTCAGCGAATTGAGCGGGTTGCCCAGCTCGTGGGCCACGCCGGCGGCGAGCAGCAGGATCGAGGAGTTGCGCTCCGTTTCGATTCGCGCCTCGGTGCTCTGCTTTTCCTTCGTGATGTCGGTGAGGATGACCGCGAACCGGCGGGGCCCGCCCGATCCGCGAAAGGGCACCATGTACAGCCGGACAAACCGTGGCTCCGGGTAGCTGAGCTCGAATTCCCGCGTGACCACCTGCGCGACGCCCGCCCCACCCTCCAGCGCCCCGCCCAGCGACGGACGCAATCCGGGGATCAGCCGCCACAACGTCTGCCCGGCCAAATCATCGCTGCCGAGCCCGATGAGCCGGTGAGCGGAGGCGTTGGCGTACTCGATCGCGCCGTCGTCGCGCACGACGAGGATGCCTTCCTGGAGCGTGTTGAAGATTTCCTCGAACACCGCCCGTTCGCGCGCCAGCCGCTGCACGAGGTTCGTCAGGTTGACGGAGTCGAGCGTGTCCAGACGGCCGAGCACGCGATCGAGCGAGGAGTGTTTTTTGCCGGCCACGGGTGATTGCGGATTTCGGATTGCGGATTTCGGATTGGGAAGTCCGGAAGCCACGGCATGCGCGGCGGGAAGTTTTGTTAATCCGCAATCCGCAATCCGCAATCCGCAATCGAAGCGCTGCCCGAGGGTAGCGCGGGCGTCCCGCCTGCTGCCCGGAGAAAGCCGGCGGGACGCCTGCGCTACTCCGAGAGGAAATTCATCTGCGCCGGGTCGGAGCGCAGCGCGAGCAGCTTGCGCAGGAACATCTCGCGATGCTGCAGGCACCGCCCCAGCCGCAACACCGCCCCCCGGTGCTCCTCGGTGCCGTAGCCCTTGTGCTGGGCGAAGCCGTAGCCGGGAAATTTTGCCTCGAGCTCCACCATCTGCCGATCGCGCGCGACCTTGGCGATGATCGAGGCCATCGCGATGCAGAGCGAGCGGGCGTCGCCGTTGACAAATGCGGTGTGCGGATACGGGAACCCGCGCAACGCGAGCCCGTCGACGATGATCCGCGCCGACACCGTCGGATGAAACGATTTCCGTTCCTCGAAGCTGGAAAACAAATCCGGCTCGGTTCGCACCGGTTCAAACGCCTCGGGGGGATGGATGGCTCCGAGCGCGCGCCGCATGGCCAGCTTGGTCGCGCCCAGAATATTATACTGCTCGATCTCCTCCACCGACGCGCTGCCGTAATGCGCGTGAATCATGCCCTGCGCGGAGAGCTTTTCGAACTCATCCCACAGCTCCGCGCGCTGGTCCGGTGTCAGGAGTTTCGAATCGTTGACCCGCCCCGCTTTCACGGTGGCCCAGCGGCTCTCGAGGAATTCGCGCGTCACGACGACCGCCGCTGCCACCAC
Source organism: Opitutaceae bacterium (assembly GCA_046594805.1). Classification (GTDB taxonomy): domain Bacteria; phylum Verrucomicrobiota; class Verrucomicrobiia; order Opitutales; family Opitutaceae; genus ER46. The sequence continues at coordinate 2,587 of JBKJRG010000362.1, forward strand.
CGGGCCGGCGAACGCCCCGCGCCCGACCTCATCGACGCCGATGAGGCTGGTGACGCCCGTGATTTGCTTGAGGTCGAATCCGCGCAGCTGGCGGCGCTTCATCCTCCCATTGCAAACGCGACCCCGGCCCGGGTGGCAAGCATGGGACGAGCCCGGGTCCGGCCGGAGTTTGACCGGAAAGCGACTTCACTCTGCGGGGCATGGATATGCGCGAAATAGGGGAGATCCTCTGGCGAGGACGAGGAATTCACGCACTACGTGCGGCGGCGCGCGGACGCGCAAAAAGCGCAATGATAAGTTGCGACCCCAGTTGACGACCCTCATGGGCAACGGCGGTTACCGGGGCCTGCGCTCCCGCGCCCTGGGCGCTCGCCAGCGCCGAAGTCCCCTGGCTGCGGGCGGTGCATGTCAAGGCGGACGGGACCTTGGAAGATCTAGCGGAACTGCACGAACAACTCGACCCGGACGTTTGCCGCGCCGGGCGTGCCGCCGGTGGTCCGGCTGCGCTCGGAGGAAACCGCCGGGGTTATCCGCGTCTCGGTGGAAGACAACGGCATTGGCATCGATCCCGGCCATCACGCCCACATCTTTGAATTATTCACCCGGCTGCAGGGCGGAAAGTATCCGGGCACTGGAGTCGGCCTCGCTATTGTCCAGCAAGGGGTCGAGCGGATGGGCGGCCGCGCCGGCGTCGAATCCGCGGCCGGCCAGGGCAGGCGCTTCTGGTTCGAACTAAAGCAAGCCTGCTCCATTGGGCGGAAGGCACCCGCCTCTTCCAC
>JBKJRG010000398.1:0-5061 GCA_046594805.1 Opitutaceae bacterium
CCATCCGGATTGTGACAACCGGAAGTATGGCGAGACGAAGCTCAGCGGCGGCCCGATTCTGTGCCGCGGGGCGAACATCAACCCGAAGGTCTACGATCGCCTTTTGCGGGCCGCGAAAAAACTGAAAATCCCCTACCAGATCGAAGCCGATCCGCGTCCCACCGGCACGGATGCCCGCGCCATCCAGATGGGCCGCAGCGGCGTGGCGACCGGGCTGATTTCAGTTCCGCTCCGTTACATGCACACGCCGAGCGAGGTCGTGGATCTCGAGGACGTGGAGCGGTGTGTGCTCCTGCTGGTCGAGTTCGCGAAGGGACTCGAAAAGGGTGATTACGGGCATTGGTGAGGGCGCGCTGCGCGCGCCCTAATTAGGTTTTCGCCGAGCGAAAACCTCACGCCGCGTCCTGCTTCGGTTCCGCCTTCGTTGCCTTGCGCAGCGCGGGCTTGCGCCGGCCGGCGACCACGCTGGCATCGATGATCACTTCCGTGACGTCATCGCGCTGGGGGAGGTCGTACATCACCTCGAGCATGAGATTCTCCAGGATGGCGCGGAGCGCGCGGGCCCCCGTCTTCAATTCGACGGCGCGATGGGCGATCGCCTTGATCGCATCGGGCGTGAACTTGAGCCGGACACCATCCATCGCGAAGAGCTTGGAATATTGCTTCACCATCGCGTTCTTCGTCCGGACCAGGACTTTTTCCAGATCGGGCACGGACAACTGATCGAGGACCGAAACGATTGGCAGCCGGCCGATGAACTCGGGGATCATCCCGAATCGGATCAAGTCTTCGGGGGCGAGCGCCTTCATCATGGCGTCCGGGGCCAGGACGGCCTCCTGCTGCTTCTGGATGGAGGTGAAGCCAAGGCTGCGCTGGCCCAGGCGCCGCTGTACGATGCCGTCGAGCCCGACAAACGCGCCGCCGCAGATGAACAGGATGTGCTGCGTGTTGATCTGGATGTATTCCTGATTCGGATGCTTGCGGCCGCCCTGGGGAGGAACATTGCAGACCGTGCCCTCGAGAATCTTCAGCAGCGCCTGCTGGACCCCTTCGCCGGACACGTCGCGCGTGATCGAGACATTCTCCGTCTTGCGGCCAATTTTGTCGATTTCATCGATGTAGATGATGCCGCACTCGGCTTTCTTGACGTCGTAATTGGCGGCCTGCAGCAACCGGAGGACCACGTTCTCCACGTCTTCGCCCACATAACCCGCCTCGGTCAGAGTGGTCGCATCGGAAATGGCGAACGGTACATCGAGGATCTTTGCCAGGGTCCGGGCGAGCAGCGTCTTGCCCGAGCCCGTGGGGCCGGCGAGCAGGATATTGCTCTTTTCCACTTCGACATCGCTGAATTCCGGCGACACGGCAGCGGAGTCCTTCGACTGGCCGGCATCGAACATCAGCCGCTTGTAATGATTGTAAACGGCAACCGAGAGAACCTTTTTGGCGTGGTCCTGGCCGATGACGTAATCGTCGAGGGTCTTCTTGATCTCGGACGGCTTGATCAGGCGGAAGGCCGGCTTCGCATCCACCGCCGGCGCTTTCACTTCGCGGTCGATGATCGTCTTGCAGACATTGACGCACGAGTCGCAGATGTAGACGCCAGGCCCCGCGATGATCTTTTTCACTTCCGCCTGCGATTTTCCGCAGAAGGAGCAGAGCGTCATGCGCGCCGATTTTGCCATGGCAATAAATTGAGCTGAGCCGGGCGGGTGTCGAGCCGGGAGTGGGTATTCCCGGTCGCGGTTTTTTCAGAAACGCTAAGCGCGGGCGTCGTCAGCGCGGGCCCGCGCCGAACTCAGGCCGCCGTCTGCACGACCGCCTGCGCTTCCCGGGTGGAGGCCACGACGTGATCGACGATCCCGTACTCCTTGGCTTCCTGCGCGCTCAGATAGTAATCACGATCCGAATCTTTTTCGATCTGGTCCGCCGGCCTGCCGGTGTGGCGCGCAATCGCTTCGTTCAACGTCTTGCGCCAGCGCAGGATCTCGCGCGCGGCGATGGCAAAGTCGGCGGCCTGGCCACCCGCGCCGCCGCTCGGCTGGTGGATCATTACGCGGCTGTTCGGCAGCGCGAAGCGCTTCCCCTTGGTGCCCGCGGCCAGGAGCACCGTGCTCATGCTCGCCGCCATGCCGATGCAGTAGGTGACGATGTCACACTGCAGGAAATTCATCGTGTCATACATGGCCATGCCACCGGTCACGATGCCGCCGGGCGAATTGATGTAGAGGTGGATGTCCTTTTTCGCGTCCTCCATCTGGAGGAAGAGCAGCTGCGCAATCACCACGTTGGCGACCCCGTCATCGATCGGGCTCCCGATGAAAATAATCCGGTCCTTCAGCAGGCGCGAATAGATGTCCATCGACCGCTCGCCGCGGCCGGTGTTTTCCAGGACAATGGGAACGTAATAGCTGCTCACGGTGTGGTGTGGAAGTTGAGGACCGATCACGCCTTGGGCGTGACAGTCGTCACCTTAGCTTTGGACACCAGAAAATCAACCGCCTTGTCGAAAATGATGGATTGCTGCACCGAGCGGAGCTGATCGCGATCGGTGCCGAGGGCCTTGGCGAGCTTGTCCGGCTTCTGGCCGGTGCGCATCGCTTCGCGATAGAGGTAATTGTTGAGATCGTCGTTCGAGACCTCGATTTTTTCCTGTTCGGCGATCTTGGCCAGGACGAGCTGGAGCTTCACCCGGTTGGTGGCGGCTTTGCGGGCTCCCTCGAACAGCTCCTTCTTGTCCTTCTCGAACTGCTCCTGCGGGACGCCCCGGCGCATGTTTTCCTCGATGAACTGGCGCAACACGCCCTGGGTCTCGGCTTCGACCAGCGAATCGGGCACGGGAAAATCCACCTTCGCGCCGAGCGCCTCGGTCACCTGGCGGCGCTGGGCGGACTTGTTCTGATATTCCTTCTGCAGCTTCAGGTTCGCGCGCACCTGCGTTTTCAGCCCCGCGAGATCGTCGGCTTTCTGGGCCTTGAAAAATTCGGCATCGAGCGGCGGCAACACCCGCTCACGGATCTCCTGCACTTCGACCGCGTAGGTGGCCGTCTTGCCCGCCAGCGCCGGCACGGGCGCGAAAGCCGCGGGGAAAGTAATCGTGACATCCTTCTTGTCGCCCGGCTTGAGCCCGGCGAGCTGCTTCCCCAGCCCGGGGATGACGCCCTCGTTCGCGCCATCAACTTCCTCCCAGGTTTGCGGGACCTTGCCGTAAAGCTGCTTGTCGGGTGCAAGGTCGACAATCGGTTTGCCGTCAACGCTGCCTTCGTAGGCGAGCTTCACGTAGTCGCTTTTCTGCGCGGGACGATCGGCCGGCTTGAAGTCGGCCCGCTCCGAGCGAAGTCCCTCGATCACGTTGTCGACCTCGGGGTCGGTCGGCTCGGTCGGTGCAATCTCCGTCGCCAGATCGTGGTAGTCGGGCAGCGTGAATTCCGGCCGGACATCCAGCGTGATGGTGACGTTGGCCGGGGTGCCGGCCTCGATTTTACCTTCCTCGACGTTGACGATGTTGAGGACGTCCAACTTCTCCTTTTCGAGGGCACTGCGGTAAGCCTTGGCGAGGACCTTCTGCTTGAAGTCCTCGGCGATCTCCTTGTGGTACCGCTTCGCAATCATGGCCGCGGGCGCCTTGCCCGGCCGGAAGCCCGGCAGCGACGCCACCTTCGCGATTTCGCCGACGACGGCCTTGTGCTCGGCATCGACTTCGCTCGGATCGAGCGTGACAACCAGGCTTTTGCGGGTGGCGGAGACACTATTCAATTGGACGTTCACGGCAGGAGGACGGGAGGTTTTTGGCTCGAAGAATTGTCCACGGTAGGCCGCGAAGGGGGCCGGTCAATGACGGATTCTCCCCTCGGGCGGAGCAAGGCTGCGGCCCGCACCGCCCGGGAAAAACCGGAGATTCTGTGCTCTTGCGCGGAGGACCGGCGCGATGTGTCGTGACCAGCACGATGCCCAGTCTGCGCGAGCTTGAAGCTGACCTGCCGCTGCTGCTGATCGATGCCGCATCGTCCCGGATCCAAGTCGGGGTTTGGGAAGCGGCGGAGCGCCCGCGCTGGGCAGCGAGCGAGGATGAGGCCGGGGTCGGCATTTTCAGCTGCATCGAGGAACTGGGAGTGGACCTGGAACGGATCGCTGCCTTTGCGTTTTGCGACGGGCCGGGCTCGGTGCTGGGCGTGCGCACGGCCGCCATGGCCCTGCGCACCTGGGCGATGTTGAAGCCGCGGCCGCTCTTCGGGTATTGCAGCCTCGCACTCGTAGCCCAGGCGCTCGGCCGGCCTGAGGTGGCCGTGATCGCCGATGCCCGGCGGGACGCGTGGCATCATTTTCAAATCGGCCGCGGGCTGCGTCGGGTGTCCACGACGGAGCTCGGCCAGAGGGAGTGCGTGATGCCGGAGCATTTCCGCCACTGGACGCCCCTGCCCGCCCACGTCACCCGGCTGCCCTACGCCGTCGCCGAATTGTGGCCACGCGTGCGCGAGTTCAACCTCTTCCTCCCGACCGAGGCACCCGACGCGTTCCTGCACGAGGAACCCAGCTACGCCACCTGGCTGCCGAAAATTCATCGGGCTCCCGGCGAACGATGAGCGCATCACCCTCCAGTGCCCGCGCGCTCCGCTGCTGGGCCGAGATCGACCTGGCGGCGTTGGAACGAAATTTGCGGTTAATCCGCGCCTCTTTGCCGCCGCACATGCGTTACGTCGCGGTGGTGAAGGCGGATGCCTATGGCCACGGGTTGCACCATGCCGCCGCGCGGCTGATGCACGCCGGGGCGGATTTGTTCGCCGTCGCCAACGTCACCGAGGCGGCCGCGCTGCGGGAACTCGGCCCCGGGTGGCCAATCCTGGTGCTGAGTCCGCTGTTGCCGGAGGAGGACACGGCGCTGGCCGAGGGCGACCTGGCCGCCACAGTCTCGTCGCCGGAAGAAGTGGAACGATTCGACCGCGTCGGCCAGCGGTCGGGCCGGCCGGTGCCGGTGCACGTGAAAATCGACACGGGCATGGGGCGCACGGGCGTGTGGCATGACGAAGCGCCGGCGTTGTTTGCGCGGATCGCGGGTGCGCG
>JBKJRG010000629.1:0-2955 GCA_046594805.1 Opitutaceae bacterium
TCGAGGTTGGTGATGGCCGTGACATGCTGCTTCACCGGCTCGAGCGACGAGAGAATCGGCGAAAGCTCGCCGAGCAATCCATCGGTGCCAGGCGGAGTCCAACGCGACTGGTCACAGCCCATCGGCATGAACACATAGCCCAGCCGGCGCACGGGCAGCGCCGCGGTCTTCGTGGCGGCTCGGGCTGCGGGGATCATTGCGTCGAGCAGCGGAAGGGCGAGGGTGGCGCCCATGCCGCGGAGAAAAGTCCGGCGGGGCAGCGCTTTTTGAGTAATAATCATGGGGTTTTCCGGTTCTGAAACGGGGAACTGTTGACGATTCCGAGCACGAGGGCGGAGAAGCGATAATGGTCGGCTTGGGCGGTGCGGACAATCTGGCGGATGGCCGGGGCGTCGAAGGTCTCGACGCCGCGACCCAAGGCGAAAATTAAGAGCTTTTCGGTCAAAGCGCCAGCAAAGAGATCCGGTCGCTGGAGCAACGCGCGCTCGAGGCCCTCGACCCCGTTGAAGGTGCTCCCGTCGGCGAGGCCGCCCGAGGCGTCGACCGGCTTGTGGTCCTCCCACGCGCGCCAGCGGCCGATGGCGTCGAAGTTTTCGAGCGAGAAACCCACCGGATCCATCACGTTGTGGCAGCTCGCGCACGCGGGGTCCTTGCGGTGCTGCGCCAGCCGCTCGCGCATCGGCAACGAGGCGCCGATGACGTTTTCATCGAGCGACGGGACGTTCGGTGGTGGCGGTGGCGGCGGCGTGCCCAGGACATTGTCGAGAATCCATTTGCCACGAATGACCGGGGACGTGCGCGTGGCATACGAAGTCACGGTGAGGATGCTGCCCTGCCGGAGCAGGCCACCGCGTTGGCGCGCCGCTTCGCCCGTCAGCACGACCCGGCGAAAATGGCTGCCGTAAATATTCGGAATGCCATAATGCTTCGCGAGGCGCTCGTTCAGGAAAGTGTAGTCCGCCCGCACCAAATCGGTGACGCTCCGATCCTCACGCAGGATGCTCTCCACGAAGAGTTCGGTTTCCTGCCGCAGAGCCTGGCGTATATTTTCGTCGAAATCGATGAACAGCCGCAGGTCGGGCGTGACCGATTCCAACGCGCGCAGATGAAGCCACTGGCTCGCAAAGTTGGTCACCATGCGGCGCGAGCGTTCGTCAACCAGCATCCGGCGCACTTGCTGTTCGAGCAGCTTGGGCTGGCGCAGCTCCCCGCGCATGGCGGCGTCGAGCAGGGCGTCGTCGGGAATGCTGCTCCAGATGAAGAACGACAGGCGGGAGGCGAACTCCAAATCGCTGATTCGGTACACGGTGCCGGAAGCGACCCCCGCCGGCTCGCGCTCGACCCGAAGCAGGAAGCGCGGGCTGACCAGAATGGCGCTCAGGGCGTTTTCAATCCCCGCCTCGAAACCGGCCCCTTCGACCGAACCATCCCGGTAGAAACGCATCGGCCCGGCCAGGTCCTCGTCGGTAATCGGCCGGCGATACGCCCTGCGCAGGAGCGGCGCGAGCACCTGCCGCGCGCGCACTTCGTCCTGCGTGGCGGTTTGAGGTAGGGCGGGTCTCTGACCCGCCCTTTCGCGATTCGAGTTCGAGGCTGGGGGCGGGTCAGAGACCCGCCCTACCGCCTCACCGAAGATCAATCGGCGACTCGGCGTATCGCCCGCGCCCTTGGGGTCGAAAGGCCCGGTGATCGAAACCTGATAGATCGCGGGCGCGGTGCGCGGATGGCGATGCATGTTGAAGCGCACGAGGAAAGGCTGGCGCTCCGTCTCGATCAGGGCGGATGGGTTTTTGGGAAAGGTGACCCCCACCTCGTGCGGCCCGGCCTTGACGGAAAGTCGGAGCTTCAGGTGCGCGTCGACGATTTCCGCATTCTTATCGCTGCCCGGGGGCTTGACGGTGAACAGCCCAACGCGCTCGCGATCGACGAGCACTTCGACCTCGTGGGGTTTCCGCAGGCCCTCGACCTGCTCGTTGCGATCCCGGGCGAGCCGGACCTGAATCTCATACTCGCCGTCCTGCGGGAAAATATACGGGATCAACGTCCCCCCGCGCGTGCCAATCGGAAGGCCGGCGATGTGTTCTTCCTGCGTGAGATCGGGACGCACGCGAAACGTGTCGCCTCCCGGCGCCTTGCTGACGCCGCCCACCGCGAGGCGGGCGATTTTTTGGGCGGCGGAAACATAGCGGTCGAGGAGCGTGGGCGAGAGGTGGCCCAGCGCGATGTTGTCGAAGCCGTGACTCGGCTCGTCATTCGGCAACAGCGCGGTGGCGTCGATTTCGACGCCGAGGAGATCGTGAATCGAGTTTTGGTATTCGGTGCGCGTGAGCCGCCGGATCGAATCGGTGCGGCCCGGATTCGGCGCCTGCGCCGCCGCGCGATCGAGCACGGTGGTGAGCTGGGCGACGACGCCGTCGTACTCGGCAGCGTCCGGCCGCGGTTCGCCGATCGGCGGCATTTGCCGGTGATTGAGTTTGTGCACCACCTTTTCCCAAAGTTTGGGATCGGCCGCGGCGTTGCGCGGATCGAGGTCTTCGAGGACGACGTCGCCTTTCTTGTTCCCCGCATCGTGACAATCGATGCAGAAACGCCCGATGATGCCGGCCGCGGGATTCGTTGGATCGATGCGGGCCGGGGCCGATTCGGCCGTCGTCGTTGCCATCACCAGGCAAAGGATAACGAGCGCCGGTTGGCGCCGCGCGGCAACGGGCAAAACGCTCATGCCGCATCGGGCCCTCGGAAGGAACTTAGCCAACGGCAGGGCGAAAAAAGTAAGCATGGGTTTACGGATGGAAGCCGCTGGCAGCGCAGGCGCCCGCGGGATTCCGAGGTGACTCGAAAATTGCTGTGCTTTCCGGGAACGGCGAGGAAAAATATGACCGGACAGTTAATCGGGCGTGCATCAAAGGCCTTTGCTCCGCAAAGTGCGGGCCGAGCAATGCGCCGCGCCCTCCT
>JBKJRG010000805.1:0-2907 GCA_046594805.1 Opitutaceae bacterium
GTCGGTATCCAGCTTCTGGTAGCGGACCACGAACTCCAGGGTCTCGGTGAGAAGGACACTGGGCTGGATGAAGAAGCCCGACGGCCGGGCATCCCGGGTCGCGGAGACGCCGCGCTCGATATCGGCCATCAGGTACTCGGCCATGAGGCCGAAGCGCGGGCCGTTGATGTCGAGATAGGCGGAGTAGAGAGTGAGATCGAAACCGCGCCCCAGATTCGTGGTGCCGAAGCCGCCCTGGTCGGGCAGGTGCCCCGCACCGACGCCGGCGATCCACGTGCCGGTCGTGGCGAACCTGCCGGTCACGCCGACATTCCCCCAGAACGCGGGACGATTGTTGGTGTTGTCGCCCGTGCCGGAGGCGAGTGCGAAGGTCTCGTTGCGCTCCGGGTTGGTGACGGCGGCGCTGTAGACCAGGCCATGCGTGGCGTTAAGCTCCTTCCGGCCGTCGAGAAACGCGCCGATTCGGTAGCTCGCCGCGCCCAGCCGGCGGCCGTTGTTGGACTCGACAAAATAGCGGGTGATGCCGGAACGCTCGATCGACTTGAGATTGCCGCTGGTAGCACGCTCTTCATAGACCACATTGACCTTCCGCAAGCCGAAGTTGAACGCGAGAGCCGGTGTCGGCTTCCACTCGATGATCGCGTCGTCATAGCCGCCCGAGGCGAAATCGTACGTCATGGTCGCACCCCAGTTGCCGCCCACGCCCGCCTTGAGGGTGAGATACACCCGGCGAAGAAAAACGTGGTCGGACGCGATGGGCCCCACCGCCGCGCCGCGGATGTCGGTGTCGAGGCTGGCGTACTGCATCTGCATTCGCATGCCGACGGTCAGCCGGTCGGTTGATTTGCCGGGCGCCATCGCATGCGCGGGGATGGTGTTGTGCTCCCGCACGAGGTCGGCGCGAATATCCTCGGCCTCCTGGTTGGTGAGGATGCCTTTGCGGATCAGCGCATCGATCAAGGCGCCGCTATCCTGGGCACGCAGCGCAAGCACGGCGGCGAAGGCGGCGAGGGCGAGGACGACATATCTCTGGACTGGGCGAGGGCACATTTGCGGGTGCGGTAGTGTGGACTCAACTCGGGACGCGCCCACGTTAGCCCCCCTTTGTTACGATTGGATGGCGGCCAGGTGACGAAACCGGAACAAAAGGAGGACGGAGGAGCGACGTGGTCCGGTTGCGAAGGCCGGGCGGGGAGGGGCCCGCGGTAGGGCGGGTGTTTGACCTGCCCTTGAAAACCCGCGGTAACCGTGGGCGGGTCACAGACCCGCCCTACCCGGAAATACGCAGGTGGACCCGGTTCAAACCGCGCCGGGATCGCCGGCTCTGGGTAAAAGCGGATCGGGCGACGCTTCTTTTTTCACCAACGAAGCCAGCTCGGTCGACTTGGTCTCGGCCAGGATTTCTGGCACCGCCGCGGTGCGGGCAGGATCAACCGTCGTCACTTTCCGCTTTCGGCCGGGGCGAACGGCGCCAGCCGGCATTTTCGCCCGTACGCCGGCGGCCTGCTTCCGCCGTGAAGCCACCGCGCGAGCGGCCGCCAGCGTCATTTGCGCGATCTCACGCTTGAGGGCCTTGGCTTGCCGGCGCATTTCCTTGGCGGCCTTGCGCGCGTGTTTGAAACTCTTGCGCGCCCGCTTGAACTCCGCCTTTGCCAGCTCGGCGGCGCGACGACTCGCCGCCGCGCGCGTCCGCGCCTGTGCGAGTTGCGATTTCAGGCCCGCAATCGCGGTTTGGGAGGTGCGGAGTGCGGGGAGAGCTTTGGCTTGAACGGGCATAAAAAGCGCGGGACCCACCCTGGCCTGCTATCGGGGCAGTGCGCCGGGGGGCGTATTCACCGCGGGCGGCTGAGCGGCCCGTGCCGTCGCCTCGGCCATGAAGTATTTCTGGGCGGAGAACGAGGGCTCGTCCGGCGCCCGGGCCGGGGGCGCATACGATGCGTCGGGCTGCAACTCCCGCGCATCCTCGTTGTCGCGCAACTCGGTCGGGAGCACGTCCGCGATCAGCCGGCGGCGCAGCTCGGGATCCTCGATCGGAAACACGGTTTCCACGCGCCGAAAAAAATTGCGCGGCATCCAGTCGGCGCTCGAGCAGTAGAGCAGCGGTTGCCCGGCGTTCTCGAAGTAGAAAATCCGCGCGTGCTCGAGGAAACGGCCGACGATGTTCCGCAACCGGATGTTTTCGCTCAGGCCTTTCACGCCGGGAAGGAGGCAACAGGTGGCACGCACGATCAAGTCGATCTTCACGCCGGCCTGAGACGCCGCGTACAGCGCGTCGATCGTCACGGGGTCAACCAGCTTGTTCATCTTGGCGATGATTCGGGCGGGCCGGCCCGCCACGGCGTGGGCATTTTCCGCGGCAATAAGTTCCTGGATGCGCGCGTGGAGGGTGAAGGGCGCGACGAGCAGGTGGCGGAATTCCGGCGAGCGGCCATGGCCGGTGAGGGTGTTGAAAAGTTGCGCCACTTCCGCGGTGAGGTGCGGCCGCACCGTCAGGAGGCTCAGGTCGGTGTAGAGCCGCGCCGTCTTCGGGTTGTAGTTGCCGGTGCCGAGGTGGACATAGCGCCGCAGCTCCCCGCCTTCGCGCCGGACGACCAGGCAGCATTTGCAGTGGGTTTTGTGGCCCACAAGTCCGTACACCACGTGCACGCCTGCCTCCTCGAGCTCGCGGGCCCACTTGATGTTGTTCGCCTCGTCGAAGCGCGCCATCAGCTCCACCAGCGCCGTCACCTGCTTGCCGGCGAGCGACGCATCGATCAGCGCCCGCACAATCGGCGAATCGCCGCTCGTGCGATAAAGCGTCTGCTTGATTGCCAGGACGTCCGGATCCCGCGCCGCGGCCTCGACCAATTCGACCACGGGGGCGAAGGAGTCGTAGGGATGGTGCAGGAGCACGTCGCGCTCGCGGAT
>JBKJRG010000925.1:0-4726 GCA_046594805.1 Opitutaceae bacterium
CGAACCATGTTTCGCTCACCCAGGAGGAAATCGAGTTCCAGGATCGCATCCGTGCCGATCGGGATCGCATTGCCAAGAAACTAGAAATCGAGGCGACCTTGATCGCGAACCGGGCCCAGCTCGCGCAGATTGCGCGCGCGCCCCGCCAAATCGACGAGATCCTTTTGCCCTGGCAGGCCGACCTCCTGCGGAACGAAGCCTCCTTGCAGACCAGCTGACGGGGCGCACCGGACCTACCCGTCGCGCCCGCCTCCGGCGAGCTTGCGAAACTTTTTCCCGCCGCCCAGCGTCGTTCCCCGCGCCCCATGAAGACCACGCCGCCTCGCATTTTTCTTTCCACCGCATTAGCCACCGCGCTCCTCGCCTCGGGTTGCGCCACGAAGACGACGGCCAGCGGCGGCAAGGAAACCAACGTGCTTGGCGGCGCCGTCACCGTTTCCACCCATTCGTTCCAGCCGACCAATCCCGCCACCCTGGACGCCGACACTTCGAAACTCGTGGGCAAGGGCGACCCTTCGGGCAAAAAGGTCACGCTTTTCTGGGGACTGATCACGCTGCACGACTACTGAGCCGCGCGCAGTTTAATTTTCTGTAAACGGTTGCGCCGCCTCCACTCCGAGGTGGCGTTTTTGTTGCCCAGGATTGCCGGCTCTGCGTCACTCGGCCCGTGCCCGTCACCGCCCCGCCGAACGCCAACATCGCGCGCCACCTCGGACTGATGGCCGCGGCCCACCCGGCGCAGGCCGCATTGAAAATTCCGCGGGGCCGGCGCAAAGGCCGGATCGAATACCTCACGCTGAGCTTTGCCGAACTCGAGGCCGAAGTCGCCGGCTGGTGCGCCCGGCTGGTCAACGCCGGCGTGAAACGCGGCGATCGCTCCCTCGTCATGGTGCCCCCGGGCCTCCCGCTCATCGCCGCGGTCTTCGCCCTTTTCCGACTGGGCGCGGTGCCCGTGGTGATCGATCCCGGGATGGGCCGGAAAAGTTTCCTCGCCTGTGTCAAGCGTTCGCTCCCGCGAGCGCTCGTCGGCGTGTTCCAGGCCCGACTCCTCAGCCATGTCTTTCGGGACGCGTTTCGCACCGTCGCCATCCGGGTGGCTGCCAGCAGCGCGCTCACCGCGCGTTTGTCCGCCGCGGAACTGCCCACCAATCCCGCCGACATCCCGCCCGCGATTGCCGACCGCGACGACCTCGCCGCGATTCTTTTCACCTCCGGCTCCACCGGCGCGCCCAAGGGCGTGTGCTACGAGCACGGCATGTTCGAGGCGCAGGTCCGGCTGATTCGCGAGACGTACGCGATCGAGCCCGGCGAGATCGACCTGCCGCTCCTGCCGATTTTCGCCCTCTTCAATCCCGCGCTCGGCCTGACCACCATCGTGCCCGAGATCGATCCGCGCCGCCCCGCGGCGTTCGATCCGGCGAAGGCGGTGCAGGCGATCCTCCAGGAAAAGGTGACCAACTCCTTCGGCTCGCCCACACTGTGGTCCCGTCTCGCCGACCATTGCCGCGCGCAGCAGATCACGCTGCCTTCGCTGCGCCGCGTGCTCTGCGCCGGCGCCGCCGTGCCGGCCTCGCTGTGGGAGGAGTCTCTTCGATTTCTCCCTTCCGGCCGGCTGCACAGTCCCTATGGCGCGACCGAGGCCCTGCCCGTGGCAACGATCTCGGCAGACGAAATCGACCCCACGTCCGTCCGTGGCGCGTGCGTCGGCCGTCCTGTCGCCGAGACCGACGTGAAGATCATCGCGCTCACGGACACGCCGATTTCCAATCTCGTCGACGCCCGGGTCCAGCCGGAGGGCGAAATCGGCGAGATCATCGTCCGCGGTCCGGCCGTGACCCGGTCCTACGACGGCCTGCCTTACGCGAATGGCCTGGCAAAAATCCGGCACCACCACGACGGCCTCGGCCACACTGACACCGGCGTGTGGCACCGCATGGGCGATTGCGGTTTCCTCGACGGGCATGGCCGCCTCTGGTTTTGCGGCCGCAAAGCCGAGCGGGTGGAAACGGCCGGCGTGACGCTCAACACCGAACCGTGCGAACAGGTCTTCCGCCAGCATCCGCGGGCGAAACGGTGTGCCTTGATCGGGCTCGGAACCCGCCCAAACCAGCGGGCCGCGATCGTGGTGGAGACCGCAGTCAAGAACTCCGCCGACGCGCGGAACCTGGCGCGCGAGCTTCGCACGCTCGCGCTGGAGCATGACCACACGACGCCCATCCGCGTCTTTTTCTTCCGCGAGAACTTTCCCGTCGATGTGCGCCACAACGCCAAGATCGACCGTCTGGCCCTCGCCAGCTGGGCCCTGACCGCGAAGGGATTTGAAAGCGATCCGAAGCGATGAGGGCTCCCGCGGGCGAAGTGCGCCGGTAAGAATGCCATCCGAGCCAACCGCTCCGAGTTTTCGGGGTTGTACCCCGACACGCGGCGAGTGACATCGGCCGTATCTTTGCTTTGGGTTTCGCCACGTTGCCTCCCGCCCCAACTCCTTCGCCCATCGTCGGCCCGACCGGCCCGACGCTTGTCACCGGCGGCACGGGATTTCTCGGCCGGCACCTCGTGGAACGACTGCTGGCGCAGGGCCGGCCGGTGTCCGTGCTCGCAAGGACGCCAGCGCCCGAACTCGAAAAACGCGGCGTGAAATTTATCCGCGCCTCGCTCGCCGACGATCCCGCGGCCGTCGGGGCGGCGTGCGCGGGGGTCGAGACCGTCTTTCACGTGGCCGCGAAAGTCGGCGTGTGGGGTCGTTATCAGGACTTTTTCCGGACCAACGTGCTCGGAACGCGCGCGCTGCTGCAAGGGTGCCGCGCCCACGGCGTCAAACGCTTCGTCCATACGTCCACTCCCAGCGTGGTCTACAACGGTCACGATCTTGCTGGCGCCGACGAATCGTTGCCGCTGACCACCGATTGCCCGAGCCCGTATCCGCTCACCAAGGCGATCGCCGAGCGGGAGGTGCTGGCCGCCAATTCAGCGGCGCTGCGCACGGTCGCGCTTCGTCCCCATTTGATCTGGGGCGCGGGCGATCCGCACCTCGTCCCACGCCTTCTCGCGCCCGCCCGCGCCGGCCGGCTCCGCATCATCGGCACCGGCCAAAACCGCGTGGACCTGGTCCACATCGCTAATGCCGTCGACGCCCACCTCCTCGCCGAGGCCGCCCTCGAGCCTTTTCACGCATTACGTGAAAATGAGGCCGTCCTCACGCCAGGACAGTCGCCCGGGGATTTTCACGTGATACGTGAAAATGCGGCAGGACGCGCGTTTTTCATCACGAACGGGGAGCCGGTCGTGCTTTGGGATTGGATCAACGAATTGCTGCACGCGTTGGGCGAGAAGCCCGTGACGAAACGGATTTCGCTGCCGGCGGCCACCCTGCTCGGCGGGGCGTGCGAATTCGCGTGGGGCCTGCTGCGGTTATCGGCTGAACCGCCGATGACGCGCTTCATCGCCGCCGAACTGGCGAAAGATCATTGGTTCGACCTAACCGCCGCCCGCCGGGATCTCGGCTACGCCCCGCGGGTCTCGATGGCGCAGGGCATGGCGGAATTGGTCGCATCGCTAAAGTAGCGCCGGGCGTCGGCTTCCCGCCGGCGATTGGAGCCGGGGCGCCCCCGCCCCGGTCCGAACAAGACGCGGCGGCGCCGCATCCCCACCCAAGAATCCGGAAACCCGATGCCTCCCTACTACTTCACGCCCCGCTGCCGCACCGCCTCGAACAGCGTGATGATCGTCGCCATCGCCACATTGAGCGAATCGGCCTGGCCGGCCATCGGGATGCGCACGGTGCTGTCCGCATGCTTCAGCCAGAAATCGCTGAGCCCATATTGCTCGCTGCCCATCACGATCGCGAGCGGCCCGCGCAGGTCGGCTGCAGAATAAATCTTTTCCCCCGCGGGCGTGGTCGCGATTGTCCGGATGGCTTTTTCCTTCAGCCACGACTGCACCGCGGAACTCTCCGCCACCACGAGCGGCACGGAGAACAAAACGCCCGTCGAGGCCCGCACGACATTCGGGTTGAAAATATCGGTCACGGGATCGCACACGATTACGGCATCGCAACCCGCCGCATCCGCGCTGCGCAGGATCGTGCCGAGATTGCCGGGTTTCTCGATCGCCTCGACCACGAGGAGAAAAGGCACGGCCGGGAGCTCGAGTTCCGCGAGCGAACGTTTCCACTGAGGGGCCACGGCGAGCAGCCCGTCCGGTCGCTCGCGGTAGGCCACTTTCGCGAAGGCGTCCTTGGACAATTCGAAGAGCCCCGCCCCGGCCGCCGCCGCTTCCGCCAGGAGCGCGGGCTCATTCTCGCCCAAGTACCATTCCGGCGAAAAATACACGTCCTGCAGCGGCACCCGCTTTTCGAGCGCCCGCCGGATCTCGCGATAACCCTCGACCAGGAAAACGCCCGCTTCGTCGCGCGGCCGCCGGTCGCGCAGCTTCACGAGCTGCTTCACGCGGGGGTTCTGCAGACTGGAGATTTTTTCAGGCGTGCCCACGGAATACACGGAACACACGGAAATCGCCCAAAAGACAAAGTGTTTTGGTGAGGCCTGTCGTATGGACGCTCTGCGTGCATGCCGGGACATTCCGCGCATCCCGCACTTTTGGTTTGGACAGGATTAACAGGATTGAGGACAGGATTAACAGGATTGCCTCCTGTTAATCCTGGCTTGGGCTCCTGTTAATCCTTTCCCAAAAAAATCGGCGCGACCGAAGCACTGCGCGAAGAAAG
>JBKJRG010000243.1:0-20757 GCA_046594805.1 Opitutaceae bacterium
AAGCCACGCCGGATGTTTGCCATCTGCCAGAACCTCGGCGTGCTGCCCGACTTGTTTTTTCCCACGGGCAGCGGACGCAATTACGTGGCGTCGCCCTACCTCGAATTACTCAAGGAGCACCGCAATGACTTCACCGTCCTGAGCGGCGTGTCGCACCCCGGGGTCGACGGCAGTCATACCTCGGACATGTGCTTCCTGACGGCCGCGCCGCATCCCGGCAGCAGTTCGTTCCGCAACACCATTTCGCTCGATCAGTACATGGCTGAACGCATCGGGATTTTGACTCGCTTCCCTTCGATCACGCTCGCGGTCAACACGCGCACGCGCAGCCTGTCGTACACCGGCACCGGCGTCGCCATTCCGCCGGAGGACAAGGCGTCCGAGGTCTTCAAGCAGCTCTTCCTGCAGGGGACTCCGGCGCAGATCGCGGCGCAGGTGCGCCAGCTCGATACCGGCCGGAGCATTCTCGACGCTGTTGCCGGGCATGCGAAGGAACTGCAACGCAAGGGTGGGGCGCGTGACCGCGACCGGCTGGATCAATACTTCACCAGTGTCCGCGATCTCGAAAACCGGCTGCGGGTTTCGCGCGGCTGGGAGGAAAAGCCCAAACCGGTGGTAAACGTCCCGATGCCCGTCGACCCCTCGAGCCCGGCTGCCTACATGGAAAAAACGAAGATCATGTACGACCTCGCGCGGCTGGCCTTCGAAACGGATTCCACCCGCGCGATCACCCTGATGCTCGACAGCGTGGGCTCGCCCGCCCTCGACCTTCCAGGGGCGACGATCACGGACGGTTATCACAACCTCTCGCACCATGGTCGTTCCGACGACAAGCGCTCCCAGCTCAAGGCGCTGGACGAGGCGCACATGAAACTGCTGGCCGAACTATTCTCCAGTCTCAAGGCGGTGCGCGAAGGGGAGGATTCGCTGTTGGATCGGACGATGGTGTACTTCGGCTCCAACATGGGTGATGCCAACAAGCACGTGACGACCAATGTCCCGGCGATCTTTGCCGGCGGGGGTTTCCGGCATGGCCAGCATATCGCGTTCGACATGGAACGAAATTATCCGCTGCCCAACCTTTTCGTTTCGATGTTGCAGCGGATGGGCATCGAGCAGGACAAGTTTGCCACCGCCACCGGCACCATGCGCGGGCTGGAAATGACGTGAGTTGTGTTCATGCCATCGAAAATCTTTTCGTACTCGATGAACGAAATTATTGAAAGAGGGAGCGCGTTGTCCTCAACGCGCTTTGGCCCGTTCACCCTCGAGCCAGCGGCTGGGGGACAAAACGCTCCACCTCGACCCAGTCTTATGAAATATCTTTTGCCCGTTATCGCCCTGGTTCTGGTCACGCCGGTCTTGGTCGCGCAGGACTACGGGACGGAAAAACCGCCTCCGGTTCCGGTAGTGTCCATCCCGCTCACCTCCGAGCAAAAGGCCGCGCTCCAGGCCGTCGACGTGAGAATGGCGGGGGTCGAGGCCCTGGTCGCGGGAATCGATGACCCGGAATACAAGGCGACGGTGCTCACCGCACTCGCAGATTTGAAGAAGCGGCGGGCCGCGATGGGGAAAAACTTCGACCAGGGTCTCTATGAGGCCTTGATGCACTCTGTGATTAGCCGCTACCAGACCGTCGCGCTGTGGCTCACGCCGCCCCGGACTCCGGGCCCCGGAGCCAAGCCCGTCACGGTGCCAGCGCCCGCTGCCCCGTCGGAAAAGAAAAGCGCGACGAACGCCGCGACGCCCTAAAGGCTGAGACCGCCATGGAGGCCGGCAAATTCCAGACTGGCGTGAATCGCATTTCTCGAACCGTCCTCTGCGCTGCCGTGGCGTTGCTGGCCAGCACCGGCCCGGTGGCCAGCACTCACGCTGCCGGGCAGAAGTCGATTCCCGCGCTGGAACTCGTGCTCGTGAAAGTCGCCCGGGGCACTTTCATGCTCGGCCACGCCGAGGGGTATCCGGGGAGCTCGCGTGATGAAAAACCCGAGACGCGCGTCACGTTCACGCAGGATTTTTGGCTCGGCGCGACCGAGGTGAGCGTCGGGCAATGGCGGCATTTCATCACGGCGACCGGCTACGTGACCGAGGCTGAAACCGGCAATGCGGGGATCTTTTTCAAGAAGTCGGAGGAGAAGCGTCCGGGCTTCAACTGGCGCAACCCCGGTTTTGCGCAGACGGAAAAACACCCGGTGGTCGGGATCAGCTGGAATGATGCCCGGCAGTTTTGCACCTGGCTCACCGAGCGGGAAAGTGCGGCGGGCCGGCTCCCGGCAGGTTACGTCTATAACCTCCCCACCGAGGCACAGTGGGAATACGCCTGTCGCGCCGGCAGCACGGACGATCCTGAAAACGCCGATGAGGTGGCGTGGTATGCCCCGAACAGCAACGGCGTGCCGCATCCCGTCGGCACCAAGCGGCCGAATGCGTGGGGCCTCTACGACATGCAGGGCAACGTGTGGGAATGGGTCCACGATTGGTATGGGCGCTATCCCGGCGGCAGCGTGACGGACCCCCAAGGACCGCCCACGGCGAATGACCCGGAAATCATCCGCCCGCATCGCGAAATGCGGGGTGGTGGTGCGAGGGATCCGGGCGGACACGGGATCATGTCAACCAACCGCTGGAGCACCTGGGGCATCACGCAAAGCAACTGGGTCGGTTTTCGGGTCTCGTTGCGGGCCGTGCCCTGAGCGTGTCAGGTGTTTCAGTACGCCCTTTCCGTCGGGGAGGCGCGCGGGCGGCGAACCGCGGCTGAGCCTTGACAGTCCGACCGGGCGGACGTTATTGCCGTGGCCCGTATGGAAGCCGCGCTCGATCAACCGGTGCTCGTGCTCAACCGCCTGTGGCAGGCGGTGAACGTCATTGGCGCGAAACGGGCCTTTGCGCTCCTGTCCCGGGAACATGCGCAGGTGGTGCATCACCACGACGACGATTTTCGCACCTTCTCGATGCTCGACTGGATCGACTTCTCGGTGAACAACCCGCCGGTGGTGGCACTCGAGACCGTGCATACGCCGACCCGGAAAATCCGGCTGCCGCGCGTCATCCTGCTCACGTTTTTCGACAAGCTCCCGTGCAAGGAGCTGAAGCTGACGCGCAACAATGTCTTCGAGCGCGACAAGAACACCTGCCAGTATTGCTCGCGCCACATGGCGCGCGAGCAGCTCAACCTCGACCACGTGATCCCGCGCGATTACGGCGGGAAGACGACCTGGGAGAACATCGTCTGCTCCTGCATCAAGTGCAACACGCGCAAGTCCAACCGGCTGCCGCACGAGGCCGGCATGCGCCTGATCCGGAAGCCGGTCCGCCCGAAATGGCGGCCGATCATCTCCCTCGTGCTCGGGAACCAGCATCACGAGGTGTGGAAGGATTTTCTGGACGTCGCGTATTGGAATGTGGAGTTGGAGGAATGAGCGGCGTCCGGTGAACCGACGGCGCCGCCCATGCCCCTTGCCTCCTGTCTCGCTCCTCGTTCCCGCCCTCCCGTCTGCCGTGCGCTGCGCACGCTGGGCTTCGGGCTGACGCTGGGCGCTCTCACCCTGGCCGGCGCGACCCGCGACGAGGAACTCGCGGCCCAGTTGAAAGAGCAGATCGCCACCCTGGAAAAGGCGCCGGCGGAATCGGCCGGGCTCTTCGGTTTCGACACCCAGCACGTGAAGAAGCGACTCGGTGTGCTGCAGAAGGAACTCGCGATCGTGCAGAAACGCCAGGAGCTCGAGGCCAGGGAACGCGGGTTGCGCGAGGCGATGAATTCCCAGCCACGCGCGCAACTGCGTGAACGGCTGCAGGCCGTGCCACCGGATGCGAGCGCGACCGAGGCGGCGCTGCGTGAGCTGGCCACGCGCCGCAGCCAGGCCCTCACGGATCGCGAAGCGCTGGCCCGACGGCTGGCGGACGCGCGCCGCGCCGCGGCGGCGAATCCGGGGCCGGCGACGGACACGACCGACATCGAGGAGCGGCTCATTTCCAAGGACGAGGACCTGCGGGCGATTGCCTTGCGGACCGAGGCGACGGAAAACGATGCGGACCGGGTGCGGCTGGCGCAGGCCTTGCGCGAGCGCGGCCGCGCGGTCGAAGCGGCGCTGGCGCGGCCGACCCTGCGGCTGCTGGTGGCCCAGGGCGCCCAGGAGGATGACGATGCCAAGACGACGGACCAGCTGGCCGCGCGGATCGCGAATCTCGATGCCACGCTGCGCAACGGGGAGGCGGGACTCGACATCCAGCGGCAGAAACTGGCCGGCTATGAGGAGGAGATCCGGCTCTTCGAGCTGCGTCCGGCCGGGGCGGCCCGGCGCACGCCGCGGATGGACCAATTGCTCGCCCAAGATCGGGTTTACCAGAAAACGCTGAGCGAGCGGCAGCCGATTTTGCACGAACAGGTGGATGCACTGCGGCGTTCGCGCGAGTTGCTGCAGGCCCAGCTGGATCTACTCGCGCTGGCGGCGCGGGTGCGGGCCGGCGATGTGGTGGCCCTGCGCAATGCCTATCTGCTCAAGCTGCGCACGCCGGCGATTACCATTGCCGCGGTGGGGCTGCTTTACCTGACGCTGAGCCGGGTGGTGTTCCCACTGCGCTACAAGAAGGAGGAACTGTTCCTCGCGCGGCGCGTGAGTTTTTATGGCGCGATTTTCCTTGGGCTGCTCAGCATCGCCTTCGGTTCGATCAATGACCTCCGGCTGCTGGCAACCACGGTCGGTGTGGCGAGCGCGGGACTGGTGATCGCCCTGCAGGACGTGATGACCTCGATGTTTGGCTGGTGCGTAATCATGTTCGGACGGAAATTCACGATCGGCGACCGGCTCGAGATCGATGGGGCCCGCGGCGATGTGCTCGATATCCAACTTTTGCGGACGACGCTGGTCGAGCTGAACAACTGGCTCGGGGTCGATCAGCCGACCGGCCGGGTGTTCAGCCTGCCGAACAATTTCGTCTTCAAGAGCAAGGTCTTCAACTATTCGCACGGCCATCCCTACATCTGGGGCGTGGTCGACGTCACCGTGACCTATACCACCCCGGTCGCGAGTGCGCTGGCGCTCTTCGAGAAAGTGCTGACCGAGGAAACGACCGAGGCGTTCGCGGAGGCGCGGACCGCTGCGGGCGAAATGGTCCGGCGTTACGGGGTGGAGGACGCGGATTACCGGCCGAAAGTCTATACCCGGCTGGCTGATAGCGGCGTGACGTTCAGCCTGCTGTACGTGTCACATTATCGCGGGGCGTCCGGCATGCGCAACCGGATCAACCGGCGATTGATTGCCGAGCTTGAGACGCACGAGCACATCCGGCTCGCCTATCCCACGACCCAGGTCATCGCGTCGACGGAGTCGGTCGGGGCGCCTTCGGCCGTGCTCGGCCCGGCGGCGACCACGCCGCCCTTCTCGGCGCGTTTCGAGCGCGCCTAAGGGCACGTTGGTTTTGAGTTTTGGGTTTTGGGTTGAGAACGAGCGGGAACGTAAAACCAAAAGTAGCATTCGAACCCAAAACCCGAAACCGCTGGTGGGTCACGGAGTGACCACCAGCACCCCTTGCATGATCCGCCAGTGGCCCGGGAAAGTGCAGACGAACGGATAGCGGCCGGGGGCGCTTGGGGCGGTGAAGGCTAGTTCGAAGGTTTCGCCGGGGTTGACGAGCGGCGTGTGGAACAGGACGTCGGCCGAGGCGGGGACGTAAGCTTTGGCGAGGGCCTGTGGGTCGGTCAGCATCTGATCGGCGAGCTTGCCGATGGCGTCGATCGTTCCCGGGCGCAGAACCAGGACGTTGTGCTGCATGTGATCCGTGTTCTTGAACACGATCCTGGCGGGCTGGCCGGCTTTGATGGTGAGCTCCGCCCGATCGTATTTCATCACGTCAGGGATGACGCCCAGCGGGAGCACCACCGCGGCCGGGCCGGGTGGGGGAACGACTGCGGTGGTCCGGCCGGCCGATGCGCTGCGGGTGGCGAGGTGGTTCAGCACGGCATTCAGCGGATCGGAAACGCTTTCATCGGCGGGCCCGATTTCGTTGAGCACCACCTCGTCGAACCAGGCCGTGCCGGCCGCGGTATCGCCCACGCCGAGCGAGACCGAACAGACGATCGTGATGTCCTCCATCTCGCCCGTGGAAAACGGAGCCTTGAACAGCGTCCAATCCGAGGTGCCACGGACCGGATTGCTCGCACCGCGAATCTGGAGCTGTGGAATGACCAACGAGGCGCCGCTCGCGGCACCGGGGCCGCCCTGCCCGCCACCGCCACCACCCGGACCGCCGCGTCCACCGCCACCGGTCGGCAGGCCGTCGGATTTGATCCAGCCGGTGAGCTCGTAGCGGAAATGGCGTTTCACTTTTGTTTTCAGGCCCACGCCCGCGGCAGCGCCTTCGCCGCGCAGGGCAACCTGCAGGCTGTGCTGCCCGGTTTTGGCGATGTTCGCCCGCGTGACCACGGCTTCGCCGGCGGTTTTGGTCAGCTCCCATCCTGGGGGCACGCCGCCGCCGGAAATCATCAACGTATTACTCGTCAAGAGGAGGCGGGCGCCCTGCTGCCGGGTGGCGTGCGCTGTGGCCATTTGCTCCGGACTCGCCGCGGCGAGGAAACTGCGGGACTGGCTCGAGGCGGCCATTTTCGCCGCGTCGGCGGACCAGCGATCCAGCGTGAGCCGCGGAGTCGCGAGCATTTCGTGCAACGCCTGGGCGGCGGCCGGCACGTCGGGGGATTCGGCCAGGGCGAGCAACGCGGCCAGGCGGACCTGGCCGTCGGAATCCTTGAGCAGCCCGGCATTGGCGAGCGCCGTGGCGGCAGCAGGACTGCGCGGTAGGACGGTTGCCGCGTTGCGGCGGACGGCCGCAGACGGGTGTCGGAGCGCCTCAATTGCAGCGGCGGTGCCCAGCGGATTGGAGTCGATGGCCTGGAGACCGGCGAGGGTCCAGAGGGCGTGGGTGGCGCCGGCGTTGAGGCCAATCTCGTCCACACCCTGGTCGCGGACGAGGTCGAGCAGCGCGGGAACCACATCTTTGCGACCGCGTTCGACGAGCAGTCGCTGCGCATGCCGGCGCCAGAAGAGATTGTCGTTCTTCAGCGCCGCCACGAGCTGGGCCGGGGTCGCGCGGGCGAGGTCCGGTTGCTGCGAAGGTTTGCCCTCTTTCCAGACCACGCGATAGATGCGACCGTAGCGTTTGTCGCGGAGCTCGCTCTCGTAGGCATTGCCGGGACCGTTCTGAAAGTCGCGGGGGGTTGGGTTGTGCTGGATGATGTAATTATACCAGTCGCTGATCCAGACGGCGCCGTCGGGCCCGACTTCCGCCATGATGGGCGAGAACCATTCATCGTCGCCGGCGATGAGATTGGTGGGATTGCGCGACCGGAAATCCGCGCCCTTCGCTTCGAGGTTGAACTGGCCAACGAGATGGCCGGTCGGCTCGGCGACGAACGCGACGCGATTCCAGTAGTCCTGGGGATAGGAACGAGCGGTGTAGACCGCGTGGCCGGCTGCGGCCGTGTAGCCCCAGAACACATCCACCTCGCGGACCCGCGGGGTGATCGGGAGGTAGCGTGAAGTGTCGGCGATGGCGCCGAGGGTGGTCGCGGTGAGACCGGCGGGCTCGTAGAAGCGCGCGGGGATTGGCATGTAGACGCTCGGGTTGTTATTCGCCGTCGAGCCGAACAGGATGCCGGCCTCGTTCACCCCGATGCCCCAGGTATTGTTGTTGGTGGCGCGCAGGTACTCGAAGGCGGAGCCATCGGGCTTGAAACGATAGAATCCCTGCGAAAAAGACAGCGCGCGGCCGCCGACGGTGCCGTTGAATCCGGAGTACCCGACCATGCCCCAGATCCAGTTATCGGGCCCGTAAACCAGGTTGCTCGGGCCGGCGTGCGTGTCGCGGCGGCCCCAGCCGGAGATCAGCACCTCGCGGAGGTCGGCCTTGTCGTCGCCATCCGTGTCCTTGAGGAACAGCGTGTGCGGCATCTGCTGCACGATGACGCCCCCGTGGGCGAACGTGAGTGACGTGGGAATGTTCAGCCCGTCGGCAAACACGATGAAGCGGTCGGCCCGGCCGTCGCGGTTCGTGTCTTCGCAAATCACGATCCGGTCGGCGCCGGGCTCGCCGGGGGTGACGAGCCGGTTCGGATAATCCACCGATTCGATGATCCAGAGCCGACCCCGCTCGTCCCAGGACATGGCCATGGGTTTCCGGATGTCGGGGTCGGCGGCGAAAAGCTGCAGCTCGAAACCGCCCGGGACTACGAGGTGCTCCATCGATTGTACCGCGGTGAGCGGCTTCTGCATCTTGGGCCACGGGTTCGCGCCCTGGGGCTGCGCGCCGGGTTCGTTCGAATAAAAAGGGACCTTCCGCACCTCGACGTACTCGAACGGCGTCACCGCCGGGCCTTTCGCGATCGAGTCCGGCAGCTTCTGGCCGGCGGCGAACCGCAGGCCGCGCTCGACGAGGTCATGGAAAAGCGGATTCGTCCACGTGCGGGCATCGTGGCCCCACGCGGTGTAGAATACGCGGCCCCGGCCCTCGGAACGCACCCAGGTCCAGGGTTCGTTGTCGCGGTATTCGAGGACGGTGCGGCTCTGCTCGTTGTGGCGGGTGTGGCCGGCCGTTTCATCGGGGCCCGTGAAGCCGGCGAAGCCCTGCATGGCGGGATGCTGCGGGGCCGCGATGCGCGTGAGCACGGTGCCGGTTTCGGTGGTGCCCAGCCGGGCGCCGACCAGCGCGGCGAAGCGGTCGGAGCTGGCAAAGCTGGCGGCGCCGGCATGGAGCGAAAAAAGTCCGCCGCCCTGTGTGACATAATCGAACAGCGCCCGCTCGGGTTCCGGCCCAAGCTGGGGAATGTTGGCATAAATCAGCAGCGCGTCGTAGCGCCGGAGGGTGTCGGGCGCGAGCGCCCCGATATCTTCGGTGTAGACCAGGTGGATGCCGCGCGCGATCATCGCCGGCGCGAGTTCACGCAAGCGGGTGCCGGGTTGGTGCGGGCCGTTGTCGCCCAGAAAAAGCACCTTGAGCGCGGGGGCGGCCGGGGCACTGAGCGCCGTACCGCCGGCGGCGGCACAAACGACGGCAAGGCGAAACCAGCGTGGGCAACGCAGTGAAAGCGGGGGATTCATCATGGGGGCAGGGGAGACGGGAGCCTAGCAGACGCTTAAATGCCGAAGGCGAGGCGTCCGGCATTTGACAGTAAACTAATGCCCGGCTCCGGCGAGCCCGGAGCGCGCGAATGCATTGTTCCTTCCTCACTAGCGCCAAGCCGGACGATGAGTCGCCGGCCGCTTCGCCAAAGGTTTCCCCCGCCCGGAAGTAGTGGCGTCGCTGGACGACGCCCGCAGCAGCCGGAGCGAGACGATCTTAACGGGCGTCGGCCAGCGACGCCCCTACTTTGGTCACGCAGCGCCAGACAGGCCCGCAAACGTAAAATGGAAAGTCGCGCCCCGGTCCACGGCGCCCTCGGCATGGACCTGGCCGCCGTGGCGTTGGAGGATGCGGGCGATCATCGCCAAGCCGACGCCATTGCCTTCGAACTCCGCCGGGTGGTGCAGCCGCTGAAAGACGCCAAACAGCTTGTCCTTGTATTTCATGTCGAATCCCACGCCGTTGTCCTGGATGAAGATCATCCGCTGGGCGTCGCGGACCTCCGTGCCGATGGCGATGATGGCGGGCTTGCGCGGGCGCGAGTATTTCAAGGCGTTCGAGAGAAAATTGACGAAGACCTGCCGCATCAGGCCGCGGTCGCATTCCGCGATGGGTAGCGGCTGGCGCCGCCATTTGATTTCACGACCGGCCATCTCGCCGCTGAGATCGGAAAGGGCTTCCTCGATCAGCACATTGAGATCGGTGAGAGTCACCTCGAGCGGCTTGCGGCCGAGCCGCGAGAAACGCAGGAGGTCGTCGACCAGCCGGAGCATTTTTTCATTCCCCGCCTGGATCCGGCGCACGTACCCAAGGACCTCCTCGGGAACCCGCGTGGCGAAGTCCTCGCAAATGATGGTGGAGTAACCGGCCATGTTGCGCAGGGGCGCGCGCAGGTCATGCGAGATCGAATAGATGAACGACTCCATGTCCTTGTTCGATTCCTCCAGTTCGCGGGTGCGTTGCGCGACGCGTTGCTCGAGGATGGAGTTGAGCCTGGCAGCTTCTTCCTCGACCGATTTTCGCGCGGTAATATCGACCACCGCGGAAAGGCACAACGGGTAGTCACCCAGTTCGCCGCGCATCAGCCGGCTCACGACGTGAACGTGCCGGCGCGTTGCCGGGCCGAGGGCTGGCAGCACGAGGTCGAGCGTGTGATGGCCGGGGGTGGCGAATACCGTTTCCAGATGGGAACGAAACGCGTTGCGGGAACCTTCCTCGAGAAAACCGGTGAGCCCCGACCCGACGGCGCGCCGGCGGTCGATCTGGAGCAACTCCGAGGCCGCGAGGTTCAGGCTCTCGATGGTCCCCGGCGGCAGGAAGGTGAAGTAGGGAACCGGTGCCCGCCTCCTTTACGGCGCGGATTCCGGCGGTCCCGTCGCTGCCCGTGCCGGAGAGAATAATCGCGACGCCACGATGCTGCTGGTCCTGGGCGAGCGAGAAAAAGAATTGATCGATCGGCAGGTGGAGGCCCCGGCGCGGATCGGTTTTTTCGAGCCGCAGCCGGCCCTGCGCGATCGTCAGGGTGACCTTGGGGGGAATGAGGTAGATGTTTCCCGCCTGCACCCGCGCGCCCTGTTCCGCCCGCTGCACCGTCATGCGGGTGTGACGGGCGAGAAGCTCGACCATGAAGCTCTTGAAGTCCGGCGAAAGGTGCTGGATGACGACGAAGGCAGCGTGAAGCGGATCCTTGATGGCGCCGAAAAAAGTCTGCGGCGCCTGCAGCCCGCCGGCCGAGGCGCCGATGCCAACGACGAACGGTTCGCGGGCGGTGGCCGCGCCCTTTTGCGGGTCGGGCGGCGCGGAGGACGCGGAAGTGTTCGGCTTGGGAGAACGCTTGGGCATGTCGGAAGTTGGACGCCACGGAGAGTGCCAGATTCGGCCAAACTCGTCCACCCGAGCAACCCAGCGAGAGTGATGCCGGAAAACTTGCGAGGAAGGGTTTAAGGAAATTTCCGGTATCCGAAATTCAACTTTTCGTGGAAGCGGCTATCCCAATATTTCTTATTCGGCGGTAGGTCGATCGGGCGGGACAGATGGGGTAAAAAACTACTCCGCCGCCCGCCGGACGTTGCGATATGATTTTTCCCAGTATGACCGAGGCTGAATTGACCACCTTGAAAAAGCAGATCGCCAAATACGACGCGGCGCTCACGGAGTTCCTTTCCGTGGAGTGCGAACTCCGGCTGCGGAGCGACAGTGCCCGGGTGGCCGACATGCGCCGGATCAATCGCGAGACGATCAACGCAATGGAGCGCAGCCTGGAGCTGGTCCGGATGCGCCTGGCCGCGGCTACCGTGGCTCAACCGGAGTATCAGGGCCTGGCGGCCATGGCCGCCTCACCGGGCTCCGGAAAATAATCCTGCCCAGTCTCGCGGCGGCGATTGGAGTCCAGTCCCTCCCTCATCTGCCATGGCGCACTCCTCCCGGATTACCGCACTGGAACAACTGGTCGCGAAGTACGAAAAATCGCGCCTGGATTTTACCGCCATCCAGGGCGAATTGCGCAATCTTCCCTCCACCATCCGGCTGGAGGAAGTGCTCAAGGCCAATGCCGACACCCTGGCCAGCACGGAACGCATGCTGGCGATGACGCGTGACCGCCTGCAGCGCGAACGGTCGCTCGAGGCGGCATCGGCGCGCGCGCCGGCGCCGGCGCGAGCGCAGCGGGTGGCAACCTGACGGATTCTCGATCAGGCAAACAGCTGCCGGAGGAAGGCGAGCCCGTCGATGGCGAAGCCATCCTGGCTTGGCTCCATGTGCCGCCAAAAACAAACGGCGCCCGCCAGTTCCTTGATTTCAGGGGTGAAGCTTTCGATCGCGATCCCTCCGCGGTAGCCACTGGCAACGATCCCGCGCTGGAAGGCATCCCACCGGACCTGGCCTTTCCCCGGGCAACCGCGGTAATTGTCGGAAACCTGGACGTGCACGATGCGATGCCCCACGGTCCGAAGCGCCTGTTCGTTGTCCCGCTCCTCGAGGTTCATGTGATAGCTGTCCATCATTACCCCGGCGGCCGGGTGGCCGATCTCGTCGACCATGCGCGTGACGTCGGCCGCGGTATTGACCAGATCGGTTTCGAAACGGTTGAGCGGCTCAATCGCCAGGCGAACGCGGCGGGCGGCCGCGAGCTCGGCGGCCTTGCGGAGGTTTCCCACCGCGCGCTGCCATTCGATGCGACGCTGGTCAGGGGGCAACAGCCGCCGTTTTCCGACTGCGGAATACATGGGCCCGGCAAACACATCGGTGCCGAGCTCCGTGCAGAGGTCGAGGCTGCGGGTGATGTAATCGAAGCAGACCGCGTGCACCTTGGGATCCTCATGCGTGAGGTCGCGGGTCGGACCGAACGCGCCGCAGCCGACGCAGGTGAGCCCATGGTCATCGAGCGCCCGGCGGACGGCCTTGCCATCGATCAAGGCGGGGTCCTCGATCGGGATCTCAACGAAGTCGAACCCCATCCGCTTGATTTTGGGGAAGAGCGCGATGGTCTCGGTCGTGAAAGGGGAGGTCCAAAGCCAGGTGCTGACGCCTAATTTCATGGGATCACCAGTCATTCTTCACCGGCCGCGTTTGTCGAGGCTGGCCCGCATGTCGCGGCCGGCAGCCGACGGGAGGGCCGGCCCAGTTCCGTTGGCGGGTGGGCCTTTTTGGTCCACGCCGATCTTTACGCGGCGCCACTTCGGTGTATGCTTTCGTGCACCATGAGCCGTTATCCTCTCAACTGGGTTGCGCTGCTGGCGATGGTTTTCCTGGGCGGCTGCGCCTCGTCGCAAATGAGCCGGATCGATCGGAACCGCGATATTTACGAGACTTGGCCGATCGATGTCCGGCAATCGGTGCTGGATGGCAAGGTCGAGCCCGGCATGACGCCGGATATGGTGAAGGTGGCCTGGGGCCAGCCGAGCGAGGTGGTGAACCAGGGTGGCGCGGGCGATGAAGTTTGGGTGTACAAGAAAGGTGGCGACGACGGCACCATGGGCCCGGCGGGCTATCCGGGCGGCGGGTATCCGGGCAACTATCCCGGGACATACCCGGGAACCTACCCCGGCCAGATGAGCGGGCCGGGCATCGTCATCGGCACCGGGCGAGGCGGGACCAGCATCGGAGCGACCGGAGGGATCGGAATTGGCGGCTCGGTTCCGATGGGCGGCATTGGCAGCGGCATGGGTGGCGTGATGGGGCCCGGCGGAATGGGCTCGCCGATCATGACCCGTCCGACACCGCCGGAAATCCGCGAAGTGATCTTTCGGGGCGGTGTGGTCACGCGCGCAGATTCGCCCTGAGGTCCCGAAGCTTTTTCGGTCCTATAGGACCCATGGGACCGATGTTTTTTCAGGTCCCCAGCTTTTTGTAATCGAGCACTGTGTGGCTGATAAAACCGGCACTCAGCGCCGCCCGATCGGTCAGCGGTTCCGCGGGCGAAAGATCGTCGCCGAGCCGGAAGATCAGGCGGTGGGTGCCATCATCGCCAGCCGGGCTGAAAAGTCCCGGCACCACCACGCGCGCGGGCACGGTGCGTCGGACTTCGGAGTCGGCGCGGCAGGGAAGCGGGAAATTGATATTGTGCACCACGAAGTTGCGGGCCGGCGTCGCGGCCGCCAGCTGCGGTGCGAGCCGCGCGGCGTGTTGCGCGGAAATCCGGAGCATCGCATGCAGTTTGGCATCCGGCACGTCCCCGGCGGCCTTCAACTCATCGTAGAGCTCGCTGGTCAGATCCTGTGAAAACGCCATCGCGGGCAGGCCATGCAGCGCGCCTTCCCAAGCGCCGCCAATCGTGCCGCTGGCAATGATGAAACCGAGCGAGGCGTTGAGGCCGACATTGATCCCGCTGACCACGGCGTCGATTTCGAGGGCGCGCGGCAACAGGTGACCGACCGCGATGTTGATTCCGTCGCTTGGCGTGCCGTCGACGACCCAGGTCCGGCAGCCCAGCCCGCAATCGGCTTCCGTGGCATGCACCGGGCGGTTGCGCGATTTGGCGGCGCCGACCCAGCTTTGCTCGCGCTTGGGCGCAACCACATAGAGTTCGTGCCCGTCCTGGCGCAACGCGTGGACGAGCTCGTGCAGGAACATGCTCTCGATGCCATCGTCGTTGGTGACCAAAAACCGCATACCAGCATGGCCGCAAGAAGCGGGGAGCGGCGCAAAGGAAAAACGCCGAACGAACCAAGGCGGATCGCGGAAACGCGGAAGCGCGGAAGCGCGGAAGGGCGAAGAGGCGGAACCAGAAAATCCGGTGCTCCGCGTTTCCGCTCTTCCGCGTTTCCGCGATGGGCCTTGGGTTTTTTAGTGGCTGCGGCATCCTGCCGCAGATCCCGACTGCGGCAGGATGCCGCAGCCACTTCGGATCCCTGGCGTCACGCAAAAAAAAGCCGCGACTTGGCGGTCGCGGCTTTGAAAAACGACTGCGGCGAATTGCCGCAGGTACGATTACGCTTGTGCGGGCTCGGTCGCAGCGGGCTCGCCGGCTGGCGGGCCACCTTGCTGCTTCTGGGCTTCCATTTCCTTCATCGCGGCCTTGCGCGAGAGACGGACCTTGCCGCTCTTCTCGTCGATGCCGACGCACTTGACCCAGATCATCTCGCCCATCTTCACGACGTCCTCGGTGCGACGCACGCGGAAGTCCGCCAGCTCGCTGATATGGCAAAGGCCTTCCTTGCCGGGCGTGCACTCGACGAAGCAGCCGAAGTCCTTGATGCCAGTCACGCGGCCGTGATAGAGCTTGCCGTTCTCGATCCCAGGACCGCCGCCGCCGCCGGCGCCGCCACCGCAGAGCGAGTCGATTTCCTGCATGGCGCGATTCATCGCCTCGCCATTGTTCGAGTAGATGTAGATCTTGCCGGAATCGTCCTCGGCAATGTCGATCTGCGCGCCGGTCGTTTCCGTGATGCGGCGGATCGTCTTGCCGCCGGGCCCGATGAGCAGGCCGATCTTTTCGGGATCGATCTGGATCGTCTGGATGCGGGGCGCGTACTTGCTGAGATCGGCGCGCGGCGCGGGGAGCGACGCGAGCATGACCTTGAGGATTTCAATGCGCGCATCGCGGGCCTGGAAGATCGCCGTCTTTGCGATTTCGAAGGGGAGGCCGTTGATCTTCAGGTCCAGCTGGAAGCCGGTGATGCCCTTGGTCGTGCCCGCGAGCTTGAAGTCCATGTCGCCGAAGTGATCTTCCTCGCCGAGGATATCGGTGATCGTCGTCCACTTCTTGATCGAGCCGTCGGGATTGGTCTCGGTCATGAGGCCGCAGCTGATGCCCGCGACGGGCGCGATGATCGGCACACCGGCGTCCATCAACGCGAGACAACCGCCGCAGACGGAGGCCATCGAGGTGGAACCGTTCGAAGCCATGATTTCCGAGACGACGCGAATCGAATAGGGGAACGCGTCCTCCGGCGGCAGCACCGGAACCAGTGAACGCTCGGCGAGGGCGCCGTGGCCGATTTCGCGGCGGCCCGGGCCGCTGGTGCGGCCGGTTTCGCCGACCGAGAAGGGCGGGAAGTTATAATGGAGGATGAAGCTCTTCGAGGTGGCGCCGCCGGTGAGGCCGTCCATGTCCTGGGCTTCCTTGGTCGGCCCGAGGGTGGTGATGGCGATGTTCTGGGTGTCGCCGCGCTGGAACATGGCCGAGCCGTGTACGCGGGGGAGGACGCCGACCTCGGACTTGAGGGGGCGGACCGACTTCGCATCGCGGCCGTCGGCGCGGACGCCGCGCTCGAGCACCGTCTTGCGGTAGGCCTTGTACTGGAGATCCTCGAACACAACATTCAGGTCGACGTCGGTGAACTTGCCTTCACCGAGCTTGGCGCCGAGGGCGATCTTGGCCTCTTCCTTGAGCATCTTGACGGCCAGGTTGCGCTGGGCTTTTTCCTTGCCGAAGATTGCCTCGGCGAGTCGCTCGGCCGGGACGGTCTGCTCGATGATGGCGCGAGCCTCGGCGGTGGCGCCGACGAGCGGGAAGACGGACTTCTTTTTGCCGGCGATCGCAACGAGGCCCTTGATGGCGTCGATGATTGGCTGGATGGCCTGCTGGCCAAACTCGAGGGCCTTGATGAAGTCATCCTCGGGAATCTGATCCGCGCTGCCCTCAATCATCAGCATGTCCTTCTCGGTGCCGACGTAGATGAGGTCGAGCGACGAGGAGTACATTTGCTCAATCGTGGGATTGGCGACGAACTGGCCGTCGATCTGGCCGACGCGGACGGCCGCGATCGGCCCGTTCCACGGAATGTCGGAAATCGCGAGGGCGGCGCTGGCGCCGTTGACCATCGAGATGTCGGAGTCGTTCAGCAGATCGGCGGACAGGAGCTGGCCGATGATCTGGACCTCGTTGAGGAGGCCTTCGGGGAAGAGCGGGCGGCAGGGACGATCGCAGAGGCGGGACGTCAGGATTTCCTTTTCGGACGGACGGCCTTCGCGTTTGAAGTAACCGCCGGGAAAGCGACCGGCCGCGGCGTATTTGTCGCGGTAATCGACGGTGAGGGGAAACCAGTCCTGGCCCGGTTTCGTGGTCTGCGAGATGCAGGCGGTGACGAAGACGTTGGTCTCGCCGACGCACACATTGACGGCGCCGTTGGCGAGGCTGGCGATGGTGCCGGTGGAGAACGTGATCCCGAGGCCGGGAACGGTAACATTATGTTTCTGATTCATTTTCTTTTCGGACGGAACGAACGATGCGTGGCTGCGGATAGGACGGACCGGCCAGCGACACGCGACTGGGTAAGGTACGTTGGCCCCGGCGATGGCCGGGGCGGCGGCGGCTGGGAAGCCGCACGCGGGTTTTGGGTCTGCGAACCCGCTTTAGTCAGCTCGCTCAGACGCGAGAGATTTCCGTTTGGCGCCTGTGCCTTGGGGTGGAGCAGGTTGTCCTCAACCTGCTTCGCGCCCTACCTAAGCAACAAACGGAAATGTCCCGGCCTGGATTCAAGTGTCAGTAACGACAACGGGCGACCCGCGGATCGGGTCGCCCGTTAGACGAAAGCGTTATTTGCGAAGGTTCAGCTTCTGCAGCAGCTCGTTATACTTGGGCAGGTTGTGCCGCTTCAGGTAATCGAGGAGCTTGCGACGGCGTGACGCCATCTGCAGGAGGCCGCGGCGCGAATGGAAATCCTTGCGGTGCGTTCGCAGGTGCTCGGTCAAATGATTGATGCGAGCGGTCAGGAGCGCGACTTGGACTTCGGACGAGCCGGTATCCTTCTCGTGGGTTTTGTATTCTGCTATGATTTCGGGTTTAACAACTGTGGTGGACATGGTTTGGTAGTTTGAATCACGACTGTAGGATGTCTTTGCAGACATCGTAACACCCGCCTGACCCGACTGGAAATCGGGCGAAGCCGGTATCACCGTTCCAATCCGGCGGAGTGCCGGACCAGTCATGGTGGGCACCCGCAACCGGCGGGCGTCCACTGACGCAAGGAGACAGGTTCCGAAAACGCGGCACGCCGCGCAAGCGAAAATTTGGGGATGACAAAGCTGGGGAAACCGGGGGCAACGGCGTGAAGCTGGGGAGCTGAAAGAGCAATCCGACTGCGGGACCAATTT
The DNA here is from genome assembly GCA_046594805.1 of Opitutaceae bacterium. Classification (GTDB taxonomy): domain Bacteria; phylum Verrucomicrobiota; class Verrucomicrobiia; order Opitutales; family Opitutaceae; genus ER46. Next base: position 17,647 of record JBKJRG010000243.1, read on the forward strand.
CAATCCTGGAACGTCGATCAGAGGCAGCCGTCGACGAAGTTTCAGCCAGCGCGCAAGTTGAGCGCTTTTACGTCCCGGCAGCCGGGCAGTTTCTGGATTCGCGCGACAATCTCCGCGCGATGGTGGAAAAGTTCGTTCCTGACCACCGCATGCGGCGCCAGGACGAAGAGCATGTTACGCTCCAGCCGGGCCGGGTGGGAATACGAGGCGGCCGCTTCGCCGACCAGCTGGACCCAATGATCCCGAATCGTCTGCTCGGGCGACGACCGGCCGATCTGGTGTTTCTGCAGCAGTTGCTCGAGCACGTGGGCGAGGGATTGAGTCGGGCGCTTCTTAGCGCGACGCGGCTCATCCGAGGCGACGCCGCGAAGATCGGCGACGAGGTCCTCGGCGATTTTGCTGAAGGGGTGGGGCTGCTGCTCGGGCATGGCGGGGGGACCCGGACTTGGTGAATCACGATCCGCGGGGACTGAACACAAATTCAGCGGCCGTGGTGGCGGTCGGTGGGACTGAGCGGGTTCTTGCGATTTTCTTCCTCGTAGAGCCGGCTATAGCGCACGAAGGCGCCGAACGCGGTCGCCCGAGCAATGTAATATCCGGGGAAACCGTCAAGGAAGCCGCGGCGCAGGATATACGCGCGGAAAAACCGCCAGCTCGGCCGGAAGAGGGCCGCGCCGAGCGAGAATCCCACGCCGCGCGCCTGCTGCTGGCGGGTGAACAGGTCAGCGAAGGGGTTTATTTTCGCGACATGACTCGCCAGCGTCGGAAACGAGTAATGGTGCAGGTCGCCGCGCAGCGTGGCGACGCGGCCGGCGCCGCAATCGATCTTTTCGTGCACGAACTCGTCGCCCCCCCAGCGTGCCCGGCGCCGGTGAAAAAGCCGGCAGCTGAGGTCCGGGTACCAATCACCGTGCGTGATCCAGCGGTCGATGAACCAGACCTTGCGGGGAAAACGTACGCCGGCGAACTCCTCGCGATTGGCGCGGGCGAAGAAAGTGGCGAGGTCGTCGCGGAGCGCGGGTGAGACTTCCTCGTCCGCGTCGAGCGAAAGCACCCAGTCGTGCGCGGCGAGATCGAGCGCGGCGTTCTTGGTGTCGCGAAAGCCGCGCCACGGCAGGTGATGAACCTGGGCGCCGGCCCCGCGCGCGATCGCCTCGCTGGCGTCCGTGGTGTCGTTGAGCGCGACGATGATTTCCGCGGTCCAGCCCTGGACGCTCGCGAGGCAGCGTGGAAGATTCTGGGCCTCGTTCCTGGCGACGATGACAACGGAAAGGGGGAGGAGCTGGACCACGCAGCGACACTAAGGGCCACTAAAGCCGGGCGCGGAAGATCGAAATGTCACGGCCGGCGTCCTTTGCTTGGCCGGTGGCTGCGGCTTCCAGCCGCAGTCCGGAGAATCTGCGGCAGGATGCCGCAGCCACTTTAAGGCAGGCCGGGACGCGTGCCGCTACATGCGACCCAGCAGCGAACGCGGGATTTGGTAGAGGTATCCGCACGACCGCCAGGCACGGACGAGCGCTTGCTTCGCGGGCCCCTTGCGAAAGGTCAGCGTGTTGAGCAGGGCGAGCAGGGCGAAACCGAGGGCTTTCGCCGCGTTGGCGATCAGGCGCCCTGACAAATACACCGCGGCGCCGGGCTGGCCCGCGCGATCGATTACCCGCGAACGGGCGGAATCGAACGCATGCCGCGCGGCATAGCGAAACGTGGTCCGGCTGGCGGGCATCTGGTGCTGGACCGCGGCGGCGGGCGCAAACCACACTGCCAAGCCGGCGGCGCGAACCCGGCGCACCATCTCGCTGTCTCCGCCGGAGAAGTAATTCCCCGCCGCGCGATCGAGCGCGGTATGAAACAAACCCAGCTGCTCGAAAACCCATTTTGGAAAAGCCAGGTTCGCGCCCATCGGCAAGTGCCGGGCTTCGAGCGGCCCGGCATCGGCGCGAAAAGCGAGCGGAGCGTGCCATTCCCGCACCCACGCGGGGCAACCGTCCGGGAAAACGGGATTCACTTCGCCGCCGACCGCGCCGATCCGGCGGTGGGGGTCCGCGAGCAGCGGGACCGCCATTTGCGCCAGCCAGTCGGGCCGGACCAGGATGTCGTCATCCCCGAACAGGATGATGTCGCCCTGGGCCTCCGCGATCGCGCGATTGCGCGCGTGATCGAGACCTTGCTTGGATTCGCGCAGGTAGCGCGGTGCCGGCCGGACGGACGCGAACTCCGCGACGACCGCCGCCGTGTGATCGGTGGAATTGTTGTCGATGACGAGCACTTCGAAGTGCTCCCGCGGAAATTGCTGCGCCGCGATCCCTGCCAGCGTCTGGCGCAGGAAGTCCGCGCGATTGTAAGTGGGAATCGCGACGGTGACTTTGATGGGGGAGGGCTGTCCCGGGCTTGTCATTCTGAGCGAAACGAAGAATCCAGCAGGGCATCCGCTGGCGTGCACGCTATTGGATTCTTCGCTGCGCTCAGAATGACAAACAATAAACCCTCCGCCCCGGCCCGGACGCGCGCCAGACGTCGGGTGCGGGCAGGCGCAAAGAAAAAGCTTCCCGCGCCGGGGCGGTGGGCGTTCCCTCGCAGGATGGCCTTCAAGCACTGGCCCCTGGTCCGCGACGTGCGCTTTTCCCAGAAAAGCAGCCGATTTTTGCGCGGGGCCCGCAAGCGGCGGCCGGAGCTGAATTGGGCCGAGTTCCGGCGGATTGCCCGGCACTTCAAGGACGACGACATGGGGAGCTTCGCGGAGCGGGGTTACCTGTTTCAGCTGGCGAGTGACCTCCCGGCCGATGCGCAGGTGATTGAGGTGGGTTCCTGGATGGGCGCATCGACCTGCTTCATCGCCGGCGGACTCAAGGGGACCCAGTCAAAGATTTTTGCGGTGGATAATTTCCAAGGCTTGTCGACGTGCGGGGAGGATGCGGCGTGGTACAAGCGGCATTTCCGCCAACTCGGCGCGAACACGACGCTGGAGATCTTTCGGGAGAACTTCGCCGCGCTCGGATTCAGCCCGCGCAGCGAGCCGGTGGTGAGCGATTCACTCGCCGCCGCGCAGAAACTGGCAGCCAAGCGGGGCACGATCGATTTCATCTTCATCGACGGCGACCATTCCTACGCGGC
>JBKJRG010000689.1:0-6338 GCA_046594805.1 Opitutaceae bacterium
AGACAAAAAAAACGGCCCTTTGAGATTGATGGCAAAAAGCCGGTCGAAGCTTTCCTCGCCGGCATCGAGCAGGTCGGCCCTGACCTTGGGCGCCACCCCCGCATTGTTCACCAGGAGATCGATTCGCCCGAATCGGGCCACTGTTTCTGCCACCATCCGCTCGCGGTCCGCGGCGATCGCAACGTCTCCCTGCACGGTGAATCCCCCGCCACCCGCCCCTTGGACCAAGGCGAGCGCCTCCGCCGCCGCCTCGGCGTTGCCGGCATAATTGATGGCGACGCGGCCGCCGGCGCGGGCCAGCTCAAGGGCAATGCCGCGACCAATTCCGCGGGAAGCCCCAGTAATTAGCGCTGTTCGGGAACCCATGGGCCCAGCAAGGATCATGCGGAACGCACGGGCCAGACAAAATGCCGTCCGGGGCGAACCGACTCTGATGAGTGGGGTCAGTCGCCCCGCAACTCATATATGCCCATGAAAACGAAACTCTTGATCACCACCATTGCCATTGGGCTCGCTGCGGCGGGCTGCAATAAGACCACTCGTACCGAGACGGTCGCCACCGACACCACCACCCGCACCGAAGCCGCCGCCCGCGAGGCCGGCAACGATCTCTCGCGCGCCGCCAACCGCGCCGGCGACAAGATCGAGCGCGCCGGTGAACGCACCGCCGCCGCAATGTCCAACATGGGCCACGACATCAAGGCGAAGTACACCGAGTGGAAGCTCGACGCCAAGGATCTCCAGGCCGACATCACCGGCAAGCGTGACATCGTTCGCACCCGCACCGCCGCGGGCGCCCCGACCGGCAACATCGACAAGTCGACCCTGCAGGCCGCGGTCAAGGGCCGGATCATGGCTGATCCGGAGCTGGCCAACCTGAAGCTCGACATCAACGCCGACCAAAAGAATGCGATCCAGCTCGAGGGCAAGGCGCAGAATTCCGACCAGATCGCCCGCGCCATCGCGCTCGCGCTGGACACGGACGGCGTCTACAAGGTCACCTCGAAGATCCGGATCGACGACGACGCGGTGAAGAATCGCTAAGCGGGAGTCGAAGCCAAAAAATTCAACCGGGAAGCGTTCGCGCTTCCCGGTTTTTTTGTCGCCAGACCAGACCTACGCAGACATCCCAGTCTTTTTCAGTACGGGAATATCGCCACTTTGTCATCCGGATATCCCCCACGCCGCCGGGCCTGCACCGGCTTTCCTGCGATCGGCTCGGGCAAAACCTCGAGCGACGCGCCGTGGTTGTTGGCGAGCAGATCGATCCGGCATTCCCAAGAAAGACTCGAGTACCTTGCGCGATGCGGGACACAAAATGTGCCCGCCGAAATTTGCGGAACGAACACTCACTTCCGGCGCAATTTTGAACCTAGCTTGATCAGCGCGGTCAGATCTCAGGCAACTCAATCGCCTATGAAAAACACAGTATTAATCACCGCACTTCTTGGCCTGATCCTCAGTGGCTGCAGCCACAGTTCCAGGTCCTCCACCGACACGACGGGCGTGTCGTCCACCACGACCACCACCGCGACCAGCCCGACCCCGGACAGCGCCTACGGCTCCCGGCAGGTGGCCGCTTCCTCCACCGAAAGCACCTCGAGCAGCGGCACCAGTTCGCTGAGCGCGACGCCGGCGCAGGCGGACAACACCTACAGCGCCACGTCGGTCGCGCCGACCACCGACACCGCCACGGCCAACATCAACAACAACAAGGCCAGCACGACGGACTCGACCTATGCGAGCACCGCTCCGGCAGGCAAGAGCACCGCCGCGACGGACGCCACCACGGCCAACAACCCTGGCACCGGCAACACGCCCGCGGCGACGGACAGCACCGTGATCGCCTCGACGGAAACCAATCGCACCGCGACCACGGAGACGACGCTTTCCACCACCGCCGGTGTGACCGTCACCCCGGAGACGAGTGCGACCGTCGCGACCGACACGACCCGCACCTCCGCCCAAAGCGACACGACCCTCGCCGGTGCGGTCGGCACGAGCGCGGCGGGCGCGATTGACACGGCCACCCGTAACGCGACCGAGATTGCGTCCACTGCCACGGCGGGCGTTGCCGAGATTAGCACGCGCATGACGGAATGGCGCCTCGGCCAGGCCGAACTCCAGGCTGACCTCGATCGCTCGGTGACAATTGTGCGCACCAAGGACAGCATCGTGGGCGCGCCGACGGGCTCGACCGACGACTCGGTCATTGAAACCATGGTCAAGGGCAAGCTCGCGGCCGATTCCGATCTCTCCGCGGCCATGATCGACGTCAAGGCGGCCAATGGCGAAATCACCCTCCAGGGTTCCGCTGACAGCGCCGGCCAGATCGGCCGCGCCATCGCCCTCGCGCTCGACACCCAAGGTGTCACCAAAGTGTCCTCCGACATCAAGGTGAAGGCCCAGGCGAACAAGTAACGCCCCGCGCGTTTCTTTCGAAAAATGCCTCCGTCGCACGCGACGGAGGCATTTTTATTTTCCGGCCGAAACCCGGTTTGCATCGCGCGTCAAAGCCCCTTCACCTCGGCACTCCCGTGCCGACTGCCGCCTCCTCTTCCGCCACGGCCACGCTCACCGGCGTGGTCGAGCGGATCATTTTTCTCAACGAGGAGAACCACTATACTATCGCGGAATTCCGGCCGGACCTCCCGCCGGCGGGCAAGTCCGATCCGAAGGCCCGCCCGGAAGCGGTGACCATCGTGGGCGCGCTGCCCGGCGTCGAGTGCGGCGAGACGCTTCATCTCAACGGGGAGTGGACGCATCACGCGCACCACGGCGCCCAGTTCAAGGTCGCGGGATTCCGGAGCGAACTGCCCGCCAGCGTGTATGGGATCCGAAAGTACCTCGGCAGCGGCCTCGTGACCGGCATCGGCAAAGTGTACGCCAACAAGATCGTCGACGCCTTCGGCACTGACACGTTCCGGGTGCTGAGCGAGGACTCTGGCCGCCTGCGCAGCGTGGAGGGCATCGGCAAGAAACGGGCGACCGCGATCAAGGCGGCGTGGGACGAGAAGCGGACCGAGCGCGAGCTCTACATTTTCCTGCAGACCTACGGCGTGACCCCGGGCCAGTGCGTCAAGCTGGTGAAACGATTCGGCAACGAAGCCAGGACCATCCTCACCACCGAGCCCTACAAGGTCGCGCGCGAGATCGACGGGATCGGGTTCAAGACCGCCGATCGCATCGCGATCAATATCGGCTTTGCCAACGATGCGCCGCCGCGGCTCGACGCCGGCTTGATTTACGCTCTCGAGACGCTGCAGGAGGAAGGTCACACCGCGTTTCGCGAGGCGGATCTCCGGGACCACACCGCCAACCTGCTCGAAACCGACTCGCAGCTGATCGAGGCGCGCATCGCGGCGCTGGTCGAGGCGAAGGCCATCGTCCGGCAGTGGCCCGGCAATGGGGATGCGGCGCCCTCGCCGCGTTCCGTCCCATCAAATTCGCTGCCCGGCGCGGGCCTCATTCAGTTGCCGCACAACGATCGCGCGGAGCAAAAAATCGCGGACGCCGTGGGCCGGGTCGGCCGGGTGGCGAGCGGACTGCCGCCGATCAAGGTCGATGCGGCCGTGCAGTGGGCGGAGCAGAAAGCGGGGTTCGCCTTTCACGAGCTGCAACGCGTCGCCGTGCGCCACGCGCTTAGCCACAAATTTACCGTCCTGACCGGCGGACCGGGCACGGGCAAGACCACCATCCTGCGCGCGCTGGTCGAAATCCTGAAGGCGAAGAAAGTCCGCGTGCATCTCGCCGCGCCGACCGGCCGCGCCGCGCAGCGCCTGGCGGAAACCACCGGCGGCTATGCCTCGACCATTCACCGGCTGCTGAAATTCGACGCGGCCAAAGGCGGATTCACCGCCAACGACAGCGCGCCGCTCGCGACCGATTTCCTCATCGTCGACGAGGCCTCGATGCTCGACACCCGCCTGGCCTCGGCGCTGCTCCAGGCCGTGCCTTCGCGAGCCCACCTGTTGCTGGTGGGCGACACCGACCAGCTCCCAAGCGTCGGCCCCGGCAACGTCCTGAAAGATCTCATCGCCACCAGCCAGGTGTCCGTCACACGGCTCGCCGTGATCTACCGGCAGGACGGCCTCAGCCACATCGTTTCGACCGCCCACGCGATCAACTCGGGGAATCCGATGGTGCCGCCAGTCGTGTCCGAGGTCGCCAGCGCGCCGATCGGGTCCGATCTGAACTTCATCGCGGCCCTGGATGCGGAAGATTGCGTGCGAAAAATCCAGCAGCTCCTCACCGAGTTTATCCCGCAACGGCTGAAGTGGGCGCACCCGGTCAAGGATGTCCAGATCCTCGCGCCGATGCACAAGGGCGTGGCGGGCGTCGGGAATCTCAATGCGCAGCTCCAGGCGTCCCTCAATGGCCAGGCGAAGGGATTGCGTGCCGCGGGCGGTGAGTTCCGCCCCGGCGACAAAATCATCCAGCTGCGAAACAACTACGACAAGCACCTCTTCAACGGCGACATTGGCACGGTGAAAACGGTCAGCCCGGAGGCCGGAAAGCTCGAGGCGGAGTTCGACGGCGACCGGCACACCTTCGAGCGCGGCGAACTGGGCGACCTCGCCCTGGCCTACGCCATCAGCATCCACAAGTCACAGGGCAGCGAATACCCGGTCGTGATCGTACCGCTGCTCAAGGCTCATTTCATGATGCTGCAGCGAAACCTGCTCTACACCGCCATCACTCGCGGGAAGAAAAAAGTTTTCCTCGTCGGCGATCCCGCGGCCTATGCGATGGCGGTGCGCAATTCCGAGTCCAAGCAGCGGATCACTCACCTGCGCGAAAAAATCGCCGCGGGCGCAAAGTAGCGCAGGCGGGACGCCTGCGCTACTGCCCGGCCCGCACCCTCATGGTATTCCTGATCAGAACACGCAGAACCGCGACTCGCAGGCGCTGCACGTAAAGCTCGACGAACTGATCCGCGCCAAGAAGGGCGCGCGCAACTCGCTGCTGGATCTGGATGACCTGAGCGACGACGAGCTCGAGTGCCTGCGGAAAAGTTTTTTCCAGCTGGGCGCAAAGGCCCGCCAGGAACAACTCCTCGACACGATCGAGGACGAGGCGGAGGAAATCGCGGAGAAGCGGTAGTAGCCGCGGGGCTTGTCGGGGCGTCGCTTGCCGACGCCCGCGACCGCGCGAGTGACGTAGATTGCTCGCGGGCGTCAGCGAGCGACGCCCCTGCATATTTCTACTTCTTCAGATACCCTTCCAGCCACTCGAAGATCGTCTTGTGCCAGAGCTCGCTGTTCTGGGGCTTCAGCACCCAGTGGCCTTCGTCGGGAAAGATGAGCAGCTTCGACGGCACGCCTTTGCGCTGGAGCGTGGTGAAGAGCGCGAGGCCTTGATCCAACGGCACGCGGAAATCCAGTTCGTTGTGGATGATCAGGTTGGGCGTCTTGAAATTCTTCGCGAAGCGATGCGGCGATTGTTTCTCGAAGTCGGGATTTTCCCACGGAATGCCGTGCTCCCATTCCTCGAACCATGTTTCTTCCGTGACGCCATACATCGACTGGAGATTGAAGACCCCGCAGTGCGTCACGAGCGTCTTGAACTTGTCCGTGTGACCCTGAAACCAGTTCATCACGTAGCCGCCGTAACTCGCCCCGGCCGCCGCCATCCGCGTCGCATCGACATAGGGCTGCTTTTCCAGGTGCGCGAGGCACGCCATCAGGTCCGTCATGACCTTGCCGCCCCAGTCCTTCGAAATCTCGTCGGTGAATTTCTGACCAAAGCCCGTGCTTCCGCGCGGATTCGGCAGCGCCACGACGTAGCCCTGTGCCGCCCAGAGCTGCGCGTTCCAGCGCGTTGACCAGGAATCGAGAAAGGCACCTTGCGGCCCTCCGTGCACCCAGAACACCAGCGGGTATTTTTTCCCCGCGACGAATTGCGGCGGTTTCACGATCCACATTTGCACCGGCGTGCCGCCATCGCCGGCGACGGTCACCGATTCGGGCGTGGACAAATTCAGCCGCGCGAGCAGGTCCGCATTGGTTCGGGTGAGCGGCTGAAGCGCGGTGTCGCCCAGCCGGAGCCGCACGATTTCGGCCGGTTGCGTCAGCCGTTGATGCGAAAAGGCGAGCCACTTCCCATCGCGGGAAACTGACAGGTCAGTGTTGACCCCGCCGTTGAACAGCCGCGTGACCCGGCCCTCTGCCACGCTCACGCTCCACACCGGCTCGGTCCCCTTTTCCTGTGCCTCGAGGAAAAGCGATTTTCCGTCCGGCGACCAGGTGAAGCTGTTGACCGACTCGGGCCAGCTGCCGGTCAGATTGCGTCGCTGACCACTGGCGCGATCGAGCAGCCAGAGATCCCATTTGTCAGCC
>JBKJRG010000402.1:0-3383 GCA_046594805.1 Opitutaceae bacterium
GGGAAGCGAGTCAAAATCCCGATGCGTTCAGCCATGTACTGATCGAGCGAAATGGTGTTGCGGAACGAGCTGCTTCCGGGATGCGGCGCGGCCGTCAGGAAGCACATGTCCGAGGTATGACTGCCGTCGACGCCGGGGTGCGACACCCCGCTCAGGACGCTGAAGTCATTGCGATGCTCCTTGAGCAATTCGAGGTAGGGCGACGCCACGTAATCCCGGCCGCTGCCCGCGGGGAAAAACAAGTCCGGCAGCACTCCGAGGTTCTGGCAGATGGCGAACATCCGGCGTGGCTTGGCGCCGGGCGCCAGAGGCGACGACGAAGACTGCGCCGCCCGGGCGAACGCCGGCAGCATGGAATCGAGGAACGGCAACGAAAGAGCAACGCCCGTGCCTTTCAGGAAGAGCCGGCGCGACAGCGGACGACGGGTGGAAACGAAAGGAGCTGCGCCGCCGGGCGCGGAAAGAGGTGTCTTCATGGATCGTTGGGTTTTGCTGCAATCCTTAATCGATAGATTTCTTTGTTCCAGTCGGCGGCTCCCGACGGAGGAGCGGTTTCCCAACCGCCCCTCCGCCGAACCAGCAAACGGGCACGCGTGGTTTTCATTTGTTCAGGAACAGATCGCTTTGGACGATCGCGTGCACGAGACTCCGCACGCCGTAGCCACGGGACTTGGTCGCTTCGAGAATTTTTTCGATCTGCGCGCGATCGCTGAAACGCACCGGCGCCGCCGTGGCGTAGACGGTCAGTTGACGGGCGAGATTGCGGGCAATCTGCGTTTCATCCCGCAGGATCAGCTGCTTGAACTCGCGCACGCTATTGAAGACCCGGCCATCGGGGAGCTGGCCGCGGGAGTCGACGGGCAGCGCAAAGTGGAAGTCGAATGGCCAGCCGTTCTTGCCCAGCCCGATTTCCGGCAGCTTGTCCTTCGCGTCGCCCCGATAGCGGTCGCGCCAGCCACCCATGACATCGAAATTCTCGAGGGCAAAGCCCTGCGGATCGATCTTGTCGTGACAGACCGCGCAACTGGCATCGGCGCGATGTTTTTCGAGCTGTTGGCGGATGGTGACCGCCCCGCGGGTATCCGGATCCACGGCCGCGACCGCGGAAGGCGGCGGCGCGACATGATGGCCGAGAATCCGCTCGGTAATCCACTTGCCGCGGATCACGGGCGACGTGGTCGTGCCGTTGGCGCTCACTTTAAGCACGATGGCCTGCGTCATCACCCCACCGCGCACACTGTCGGCGGGGAGGGACACCCGCCGCATCGCGACACCTTCCACCCCGGGGATTCCGTAGTGGTCGGCGAGCCGGCCGTTGAGAAAGGTAAAGTCCGAGTGGATGACGTTCCGGGACGGCAAATCCTTGCGCAGGAGCTCGTCGAAAAACATCCGCGACTCATCCATCGCAGCCTCGACCAGCGCCTCGTCGAGATAGTAGTCGGGATACAGGGTGTTGGACGGCGTCGTGGCATCCTGCATCCGAAGCTCGAGCCAGTAATCGAGAAACGCCTCGACGAAGCGGCTCGCTTTCGGGTCGTTCAGGAGTCGCTCGGTTTCCAAGCGCAGCACATCGGGCCGCCGGAGCTCCTCCCGGGCCGCGCGCGCGCGCAATTGCGGATCGGGGGGGGAATTCGTGAGGAAGAAAGCGAGACGCGAGGCCAGCGCGTCGTCATCCAGCCGGCCGGTTGTTTCTTCGAGATAGAGAAACCCGGGTGAGCACAACACCGCGGTATACCCGGCAATCATCGCGTAGGTGAATTCGTGGCCGGCCTCCATCTGCTCTTTGATGACGGCAAGGTAGCGCTGCACTTCCGATTCCTGCACCGGCCGGCGATAGGCTTGGTGCATGAACGCGCGCAGCAGCCGCCCGGCATCATGGGGATGATTGGTGGAAACGACCTCCACGGGCACTTCCCTCGTTAGCACGACCCGTCCGTATCCTCCCGCGCCTTGCTGGCCCCGGCTGGATGACGGCATCAGCGCCGGGACGGTCACCTCGGCATCAGTCCGCTCCAGTTTCCTGAGCGGCAGGTCGCCGAAGAGGACGCGATAGCCCGCGGTCGCCGATTCGTCGAAGAGCGGTCCTTCGACTTCCATCCAGCGAAACGCCACCGCCGGGGCACCGTCGCGTTGCGCGAGCGGGTTGGCGGCGGAGCCCGGACGGTTGCGGAAGAAACGGGAGGCGTCCGTGACGAGCGCCTCGTTCGCCGCGATCCAGACCGTGCCGAGGTCGTAGACCTGCGGCTCGGGCGTCAGATCGAATCCGCCAATGCGGCGAACGTCCGTCGGCCCCTGCGCATAGACCGTGATGGGTTCGTTGCGGCGCCCGGCCGACACGTCATCCCCGTTCGGTGAAAACCATTCCGGGGAGCGGTTGATTAGGGTTTTCTCCCCGTCCGTGCCGCGCACCGTCCCGGTGCTGAACCCGTTGGGACCAACCCAAATCGTGTAGCCGCTCCACCGGACGCGGTATCGACCGGAGATGGGCGCGCGGAAATTGTCCCAGATCGTATGGAAGGGATGGTAATTGCTGCGCATCCAGCCCACCGCCTCGAGCTCACGGGTCGCCGGATCGCTGTCGCCCACCGTGAGCGGAGTCTTCAACGCGCGCACGTCGGGTTGCGGCCGCGTGCCGAGGACTGGAAATGCCATCCGCTCGGGATTCGGGTTGCCGTCAATTCGCCGATGGAACGTCCGGGTCCAGACATTCTCATCCCGGGCATAATACCGCTGCGTGGTCGGCGGCGGGAGATCGCCCCGCGCCAGCTCGATGCCCATCGCCTGGCGAATCGCCTGGTTGGCCGCGCGCAAATACCGCGTCATTTGCACATGCGAAACGTCGAGCACATCGCCAATCTTGTTGAAGAGCTGCGCCTCGCCGTCCTCCGGCAGCTCATGCTTCACCTGCAACCATGGCGCGTGCAGCAAATCGCGCAGGGCGTTCTCAAATTCGTAACGGTTCAGGCGGCGCTGGGTGGTGCGACCTTCCCGACCCGCGCTCGCCTGTTCGACGGCGGTCAACGAGCCCGCCAGGTCTTTCAAGAATAACTGCAACGCGTCGGGCTCCGGGCGCTTCTTCTCCTTGGGCGGCATTTCGCCGGCCTGCAGGCGATCATGCACCTTCACCCAGGTGAGAAAGTTCGCCGGGTCGGCCGGATCGTATTTCAACGTGGTCAGATCAAACCCGCCCTCCTTGTCGACGTCGTTGTGGCAGCTCGCGCAATATTTCTCGATCAACGCTGCGGTTTCAGTTCCCGGCAGCGGCGAGCCGCGCAACGAGAGACCGCCGATCATCACCACACCCACCCCGACTATTTCAAAAGCCCGGCGCATCCTTCGAGCCGGCTGTAGGCTGGAGCCACGGCGCCCCTGCCGCGGATTTC
>JBKJRG010000460.1:0-2836 GCA_046594805.1 Opitutaceae bacterium
CTTGGTTGAGCCGGTGGGCGCGGCGAGCGGGCCGCCGAACATATCGAAGCGCTGGGCGCTCGGCCGGAAATTATCGGATTTGTTATAGGTGAGCGAAATGTCGGCGCCCAGCGGCAACTTGCCCCGCAGGAAGGGCGGCTGGTGCAGCACAAAGCCGTAGGAAAACGAACGAAGGGAGTCATCCAGCGTCGGTTTGGTCCATTTCCATATACTCGGATCGACGACTTTCCGCCCACTCACGGGATCCGTGAGGGAAGTGCCGGCATCGTAGGTTTGGAAAGTGTCTTTGCGCCAGCCGAGCGTGCTCACGAGGGTGCCGTCCCACCAGTAGCTGTTGGCGACGAAGACGGGCGATTTGACGTCGTCACGGTTGCGGGCGGGGAACACCGTGGTTTGGCTAAAATCGTATTTGTCTTTCGTCAAGATGCTGAAGGTGCGGGTCTGAAACGGGGCCAAGGCCACGGGGGTGGTGGGCGGAGCCTGATAATAAAGGGTGGTGACGGACTTCGCGCCATCGAGGCTGTTATTGGCGGTGACGCCCTGGATGCCGGTGTTTTGCGGGCCGGCGGCGGAAACCACACTGGGCCCGACGTAGGTCAGGCGGTGGAGGAATCGCACGCCATCCTGCAGGGCGATGGACTTGGTTTCGTTGGCTGACTCCGCCTGCCAGTAGTCCAACCCGAGGCTGTGGTTGCGGCCGCCAAAATTCTCCCCGAATCTTCGCTGGCTCGTGAACGAACCGGTGAAGATATGCCGGCCGAGCGCCTTCCCCAGCCAGCCCTGCTTCAGTCGGGCGAGATCGAGCTCATAGTAGGCCGTCGCCCGGAAGGCCTGGCGATCGATCGCAACGGAATTGTCGAAGCCGGTGGCCGAGTAAATGAAGGGGCGTCCGAGATTTGGGTTCGGCAGCCCGTTGGGCAACTTCGTGTTGATGTCGATCATGATACTGTGATTGCGGAATTGGAACGGCTGGACGTAGCCGGAATCGAGAAACTCCTTGAACATGGACAGCTCGAATCCGGCGTGGGCGCCGACCCGTTGCTCAAAGCTGGCAGCGTAGGATTTCCAAAACGCCCATTCCCGTTTGTTGGGTCCCTCGAGCAGCTGATCGTAGAAGTTGAAAATCGACGGGTCGGTCAGCTTGAAGTCGCGCCAGAAATTCTGCAGGGCCGGGCTGGCCGCCAGGGTGGAGCGTTGCAGGAAATTCTTCGCGGTCTGCAAGGTCCGCATGCCGTCGTTGGCATAGGCGGTGCCAGCGGCGTTGAGGCGGACCCGATTGTTAAAGGTTTCGATGGCCTGAATCGAGGGGTCGAGACCGGTGATTCCGAAACTAGTCACCCCCGGATTTTGCATGATCAGGACCGGGTTCTGAGGCAGCGAGCTGATGAGGTTGCCGTTCAGCGCGCCCGTGGCCGAGACCGGCTGAAGGTTTGGATCGCTCGGCATGGTTCCCAAGTAGGAGCCCAGGCCCGTGGTGGGATCGTAGACTGGTTTGCCGATCTTCCACCACCAACTGAACTGATCGGTGGGCGTCGTGTTGTAGGCTTTGTTGGAAAACTGTTTCGACTGCTCGGCGCTGACCTTGAGCGCGCCACCCTTCCAGGGCCGCCCCGTGGCGGCGGCGTAGACCCGCTCGTCGCGCACGTAGGCGGGCTGGAGTTGAAAGCGCTTTTCCCCGTAAAGCGTCGCGACGCGCAGGGCCAGACGGTCCTTGATCAAGACTTGATTGTGGTCGAAGGCGATGCGGAACGTGTCGTGCTGCCCGTATTGGGCTTCCACCTTGGTCTTTGTCTTGTTGGTCTCGGCTTTGATCAAGCCGGTGTTGATGATGCCGGACGCGCTGCCGAGGCCGAATAGGATGGCGTTGGGGCCGCGGTTGATTTCGACGCGGTCGGTGTTGAAGCCGTCCATCGGGGCACTGGAGATAAAGTAATCGCGCGTCTGATCCGCGCTGCCGATTCCGCGGACGCGATTCGCCCCCTGCGGGCTGCGCACCGGGCCAAAGAAATCCGTGAAATTGGCGTCCGAGCCGGCGGCGCTGAAATTGCCGCCCAAGCCGGCCGCCTCGGTACCGAGGGTGTAAATCAGGAGGCCGTCGAGATTGTTCGCGCCGATGTCCGACATGAATTGTTTCGTCACGACGGTGATCGACGCGGCGACATCGCGCAGCTCGGTGCGGAGGCGCGTGCCGGCGAGCGTGCCGCTCGCCGTGTAACCGGAGTCGGCAGCGGCGTTGACCTCGAAGGGCGAGAGGACGACGGCCTCATCTTTTTCGGGGAGGACGGCAGGTGTCGGCTGAGCAGCGACGCCGTCCGCGACTAACAGGGCCAGCAGGCCGGTAAACAGGCCGGCAAGGGATTGGAAGCGCTGGGTTTTCATGGGTTCATCCTTGTTCGGTTTTGGGGTTGGGCTGGGTTTAAGCGATGGGAGGCGCGTTGAATCAACCGCGCGCCGGTTCGCTCGTCCTTGTTCACCTTCAGCCCGGTGTTGGCCACCAGCCGGTCCAGCGCCTCGCGGATTTCGAAGCGGCCGGACACGAGATTGGTGATCACCCCGTGCAAGTCGAGCCGAACGCCTCAGGCTTCACCCTCACGGGCGCAAACTTTCCAAACCCGTCCCTGTCCTGTTCGCACTCCTCAAACAGGGTGGGGGTGAGGCGTGAGGTATTCCGCTGGCTCCTGATGTCTGGGAAGCGCGCCTGCAGGCAGTCGCAACCGCGGACGGCATCACCTTGAATGAATTGCCAGCAAGGAAATCCGCGCCGGAAAAAGTGCGACTCGCAGCAGCGCTGAAGCGCGTCACGTCCGTGTCGAATCGCTGGCTGGCCGAGCGACTG
>JBKJRG010000480.1:0-3237 GCA_046594805.1 Opitutaceae bacterium
CCGGTCACTCCGGCGCTCACCGCGATCCCGTTAATGATCGTGCTCTGCATCCGGTCGGGGAATCCGCGATACCATACCTGCGGGGTATTGGTCAGATTCGAAACATCGCAGGTCAGGCTGACGGCGGGCCGCAACTGGTAGGCCAGCCCGAGATTCACCGTCCGGAAGGACATTCGGTAGCGATTAAAACCCACCGTTGCGGCGCTGTATTCGACGATATAGCGGCCGGTATAATTATAGAGTACGCGCGTACTGAACCCCTTGTAGCGCCAGGAAAGACCGAGATTCGCCGCCCGCGGAATAAACCCGACCACCTGCCCGGTGCCACGATTGACCGAACCGCCGAAGTCGCCGTGCGTATTGATGAGGGTGTAATTGGCCGATCCGCTGAGACCCTTGAGCACCCCGGGAAGAAAGGCGAACTGCTGTTGATAACTGAATTCCCAGCCCTGCACAATCGCGGTGCCGGCGTTGACGGTCGTCAGGCGGGCGAATCCATCATAGTCGCCATTGAATCCGTTGTCGTTGCCACCGGCGACCGTGCCGGTGTTGATGCCTCCGACAATGTAGTCCTTGATTGTCTTGTGGAACCAGCCGACGGAGAGATTGCCCACCGGTTCGAAATAGTAGTCCAGCGTCGCGTCCCAATTCGTGGCCGTTTGCGGCAGCAGGCCGGGATTATTCACGGTGATGGTCTGGTTCATCTCGTTCACACTCTCGTTGGGCAGCAGATTGTTCATGCCGGGCCGGCCGAAGCTCGTTGACCAGGCGAGGCGGCTCCGGAGGTTGGGGGTGAAGTCATGGGTGAGGTGCGTGCTGGGAAATGACTTGGTGTAGCTGCCTTTCAGATCGCGCCGCGTGCCCGCGTAATCGCGCGTGGCGGCGCCGACCGGATCAGCGCGTTGTTGGGCCGGGGTGCTGGGAAATCGGGTGCGAACCCAGCCCCAGCTCTCGTTATCCGTTTTTTCGGTGCGCACCCCGGTGAGAAAACCCGTGCGGCCGAGCCAACCTTGGCGCCCCAGCTTCCCTTCCGCCATCACGTAGGCGGCCGTGACTGTCTCGGCTACCTCCCGGGTGCCGGTGTATTTTGTTTGCTCGCGGTAATAGACGTCCTCGGACCAGAGGGACGGATCGATGAGCGTGCGTCCGCTGATGAACATGGTCGCTTCCCATTGCGGCATCCGGCGGCCGGTCTTGATTTCGTCGAACATGGTGAGCGAGGGATCAGCCGGCAGCGGACCCGTGCCGATGTAGTTCCAACGGCGGGTGCCGCCGAGCTGAAGCTGCTGGACCAGGATTTCGCGCCACTGGACACCGGTCTTGAAGGCGAGGGGGATCGCGGTGGGAAGGACGTAGCGCGCGTTACCCCGCAGATCCTTCACCCGTTGGTCATTTTGGTTGTCGGCGTTGGTCAGCGCGTTGGTCGGTGAAGGCCGATAATTGGCGGGGTTGGTGAAATCGGGTCCCTCCGTCTGGATGAAGCGCGGATAGAGATCGGATTGCGTGCGATCAAGAATCCAGCCGACGTTCGTGATGCGGTTGACGAGCACGCCGCCCCGTCCGTTCCCATTGTTGAGGTTCGTCCGCGCGTACCGCCCGTCGTAGTCAATCTGCAGCGGCCCGAGATCATGCTCGGCCGAAAAACCGAGCTGCCGCATCCGGCTCATCCAGTTATTCGGCCCCGTCATGGTCATATCGATGGTGGAACCGGGGGTGGCGCGGACTTGGGTGAGCCGATCGGTGAAGCCGGGGATGATGCCGGACGTGGCGCCCGGCACGGTGTTCTGGTTGCCGGTGAAGGCGCGTGTCACGTAGCGGCGCCGGAACTTTTGGTAATAGTCGTTGGCGAGGGCGGTGACGGAGAGGCGGGTGGTGGGCGTGAGTTGGTAGTCCGCCCGCAGGTTCACGCTGGCCTGTTTGCTGTTGTTGTAGTTGTCGAACGTGCGGTAGTCCCACACATACGCGGGCTGGCTGGTGGTGTTCTGGAAATCCCGCGTCGTCTGAAAAAAGCCCAGCGCGTCTTCGCTGTAGAACATGTTGACGTTCACGCCGAGGTTGCGGCTGCCGCCGAGGACGCTGAAGATCTCCTGATACCCCATGGTGATCAAAGGATGGGCCCGGTGCTGCTCGCGCAGTGGGATCTGCTGGGTGAAGGAAGGGGCCATGCGCGCAGAAAAGCTGTAGTTGATGCGCCGTTTCTCCCGCATTTTGAAAGGGGAGCGGGTCTTGAGGTTGACGGTGCCGCCCAGCGAGTTGGCGCCTTTATCCGGCGTGTGGCCCTTGATCAGCTCGAGCTGGTCGAAGATCGCCCCGGTGATGCGCCGCAGGTCGAGCGCACGGCTGGTGCCCTCGGTCGGGACGAAGCCGCCGTCGATGGTGACGGTGTTGAGCTCCGCGGCCATGCCGCGCATGCTGAAGTTGGCGAAGGATCCCTCATCGTTCGGACTGCCCGCCACGCCAGGTAGCCGCATGACCACCTCCCCCACGCTCATGTTGGGCAGGTTGCCATACGAATCCATCGCGATGACGTTGGTCAGGTTGGGGGCGTTGCGCTGCGCCGTGATGGCCGCGGCGCCGCCCTCCCGCTCACCGGTGACACGAAATTCCTGCAGCTTGTAAATGCCCGTCGTGAGATCGAAGTTGCGCACGACTCGCTCACCCGCGTGCAGCGTCACTTGGCTGCGCACCGGATCGAGCCCGATGTAGGTGGCGACCAGCTCATGCGTGCCGGCGGGGACACCGGGGAGCACGAAGCGCCCGGTGTTGTCGGTGAGCGCAGTAAGGCCGAGTCGCGGCAGCTCGATCCGCACGCCTTCGAGCAGATTGCCGGTGGTGGTGTTGCTCACCATGCCGGTGACGCTGCCAGCGTCGGCGGCACGCGCCAGCGATGCGAGCCACGCAAGGCTGAGGAAGACGAGGAGAGCCCAGGGCCGCGCGAGGCGGCCAGCAGCGGAATGGCAGCTCAGTTCAGAGGGGGGCATCTTCATCGGTGTGCGGGTGCCTCGCGGCAAAAATACCGCAGCGCCGGAGGGACGCCGGGGTGATAGCGCCTGAGGTGCCCCCACCGTTTGATGAAGCGCTGGAGGTGCAAGCGGATTTTGCGCGGTGCGCGCCTTTCGCCCACGGTCTTTCGTTTTGGCCGCGTAAATGTAGGCCAGCTCGCTTGCGAGCGCGGTTTGGCGCGCGCAAGCGCGCTGACCTACGGTAAAGGCGTTTGAACAGCCAAAACGAAAGACC
>JBKJRG010000705.1:0-3143 GCA_046594805.1 Opitutaceae bacterium
CAGCAACTGACCAGTGGGGCGGAGTTGCTGAAAGTGGAAGAAGCGCGCCACGCGGCGAGCCCGGCCTTGCTCACGGCGCACACGCCGTGGCGCGAGGGAAGCTACGACGTCGCGTTCGATGCACGCGTCGACACGACCTTTCAGCACCGGTCGCAGCACTACACCACCACGGCCGTTACTGTCGCGGCCCTGCACACCGCCGCCCGCGGCGCAATTGCGGTATTTTTTCCCAGTTACGCCTATGCGGAAGCGATCGCGCAGGAACTCGCGGCGTTCGCGCCGTCGCTGCGGGTCGCGCTGCAACCCAAGCTGCGCGATCTTGCCGCGCAAAGCGCCTGGGTCGACGAATCGCTGTTGCTGGGCGACGGGCTGTTTCTCGTGCTCGGTTCCAGTTTTGCGGAAAGCATCGATGCGCTGGGTGGCCGGGTCAGCCACGCGATGGTCGTGGGACCTGCGCTGCCTGAGGTGAACGCGGTTCAGCGAGCCCGACTCGCGGAAGCCACCCGGGCGGGCCTGACGCGCGATGCCGCGTTTCGTCGCGTCTACCAAATCCCGGGCATGACCAAGGTAAACCAGGCGCTCGGCCGGCTGGTGCGCGCGCCCGGCCACCGCGCGCGTGTACTGCTCCACTGCCGGCGTTTCCTCGAACCGAGTTACACCGAACTGCTGGCATTGGATTACCGGCTCGGCGCGAACCTCTTTAACGATGCGGCCCTGCAGGCGTGGCTCGGTAAAGCTTAGACACGACCCTGCCCAACGAAGGCCTTGCTCAGGTGTCGGCCCGGGGAGCCCATGAAGTTCGCCCCAATCGGCTGGGCTCCCCGCCGGTCCACACTCGCGGTCCTCCCGGTATTCCCTCTGACTCCGTTCTCCAACCCCATGCACTGTTACCCTCGTCGTTGCGTAGCGCTGGCGTTACTGGCCCTTGCCTTTGTCGCTCATGTTGCCGGCCAGACGCCGCAAGGCGCGATCGTTCTCAAGGGTCCGGGTTTTCTCCAAACCAGCGCCACCGTCCAGGAATCGTTTCAACCCGGCTATGGTGTTTTCGTGATTTTTGCGGCGGCGGTGCCGATCACCACGTCGGTGCAGCTGGTCCGGGCCGGGATTACGATTCAAGTGCCCCGCGTCGCGCCGGACAGTTATTATGCGGAACGCTATTTCGAGACGGAAGCCCAGCTTGAGGCGGCGCTGCCGGACGGCGCCTACACGCTCACGGTGTCGGGCGGTGGCACGGCCACCAATACGCCGATCACCATTCCGCCCCCCGACAACATCCGTCCACCCCTCATTACCAACTTCACGGCACTGCAGAGTTGGACGGAATTCCCGCTGCGCATCGACTGGCAGCCGATTGTCGGGGGTACTCCCAACGACATCCTTTCGCTGACGATCTCGCGGGGCGATGAAACCGAGGTTTATGAATCGACCGAGTTAACGGGCGCTTCGACCGGCATCATCATCACTTCACTGAGTAGCACACCGGGCGAAACCCTCTTCGCCGAGCTCACCTACGCCCGGCTGACAGCCGGGACGGCCAACGCAGGCCAAACCTTGGTCGGGATCGGCCGGGCGTTTTTCCTCCGATTTCCGCTCACGCGCGGGATTCCTCCGCGGCCCGCCATCGCCATTCAGCCCCAGCCGCAGAGCGTCGTCGTCGGCAGCACCGTCGCGTTTTCCGTTGGCGCCACGGGCACCGGGCTTTCCTACCAATGGCGGCGCAATGGCGCCACCTTGTCCGGGGCGAATAGGCCCACCTATATCATCACCAACGTGCAGCCAGGCGCCGCGGGCTCCTACTCGGTCGATGTCACGAATGCCGCCGGCGCCACGACCAGCCAATCGGTCACACTCGCCGTCGTTGCCACCACCTCCAATCCCGGCCGTATTTCCAACCTGGCCATCCGCTCGCAGGCCGGCACGGGCGGACAGACGCTCATCGTCGGCCTCGTGATCGGCGGCGGCGGCACCACCGGCCCCAAGCCCCTTTTGCTCCGCGGCATCGGCCCGGCCCTTGCGGGATTCGGCGTGCCCGGCACGCTGGCGGATCCGCGACTCGAAATTTTTTCCGGAGCGCTCAAGATTAACGAAAACGACAACTGGAACGGCGACGCACAGGTGGCGGCCATCGGCGCCCAGGTCGGCGCCTTCGCCCTCGGTGCCGCCTCCACGCGTGACGCCGCACTGTACAATCCCGCTTTTCCGCCCGGCAACCTCACCATCCAGGTGACGGGCGGCGCCGGCGCCAGCGGAGTGGCCCTCGCCGAAATCTACGATGCGACTCCCGTGACCTCTTTCTCCACCACGACTCCCCGCCTGATCAACGTTTCAGCCCGCACCCAGGTCGGGCTCGGAGCCGACGTCCTGATCGCCGGATTTGTGATCGCCGGCGGCACCTCGAAGACGGTCGTCATCCGCGCGGTTGGCCCGACTCTCGCCGCGTTTGGCGTGCCAGGGACGTTGATCGATCCCAAACTGGACGTTTATTCCGGCAGCACGGTCATCCACACCAACGATAACTGGGGCGGAGACGCTGCAGTCTCCGCGGCATTTGCCAGCGTCGGTGCATTTGCGCTTACCAACGCCAGCCGCGACGCGGCCGTCGTGGTCACCCTTCCGCCCGGAAACTACACCGCCCAAGTCAGCGGGGTCGGCAACACCACCGGAGTCGCCTTGGTGGAGGTTTACGAGGTGCCGTGACAGCTTGGTTTTTTTGGGCGCGCTGCAATGCCACCCCCGCTCCCCAGTAACATTCTCCCGAAAAGAACGTCTTCCGCCATTACGATGAGCACCCTCGATCCTTTGCATTCGCCGTCACCACGCTCCCGCTCTGCCGGCGGCGGTCGTCTCGTCGCAAGCTTCCTCTCCCTGGTGTTCGCGGCGAGCACTCTGGGACAGGTGCGGCCCCCGGGCACTCCTGGCAATCCCGGCAATCCGGGGACCGTGCCGATCAATCCCAACATAACCGTGCCGGTCACCCCCCCCGTGCCGGCCGGGCCGCGCATCAACACCGATAATGCGGTGCTGGTCGGTGAAACGGTGCAGGCCGGCGCCCGCGTTCGGGATGATGGCGCCGGCCTGCACCGTTTCACCGACCAGCACCGCATTATCGGTGTTGATGCGCGGCCCGGCCGGCACGGGGGGGG
>JBKJRG010000626.1:0-6668 GCA_046594805.1 Opitutaceae bacterium
GCTCGGGAGCATGGGGTGGATCTGGCAGAAGGCGGCCTTGACGGTACCGGTTTGAGTAGCACCGGCATCTTGCCGGCTTGGAGCCAGTCCGGCTGAAAGCCGGCGCTACGCCTGACAATTCCCTGGTTCGCCGAAGGCGCCCGTGACCCGGGCCTCGCCCTTGCTTCGGCGGGGGTCCGCGGCGTTGACTTGCTCGCGCGCTCCCGCCGACCATCACGCATGTCCGCTGCATCGAAATCCAAGCCGAACGCCGCCGTCCCCATTCCGCACAACTGGCGGACGACCGACGCGGACGAAATCGAGCGGCGCCGGCTCCGGGCAAGCACCGAGGATTTTCGCATTGGCAACATCGATCCGCGGCATCCGGTCTTTTCGAACTTCCGGGTCGCGTCGCGCAGCGGGCTGACCTACTCGGTTGAAATTCGCGATCTCCGCGGCCGGCAATTCGCGTGCGAGTGCGTCGATTTTCGGATCAACGGGCTCGGCACGTGCAAGCACGTCGAGGCGGTCCTGCAGCAGCTCGAGGCGCGTCACAAGCGATTGTTCGCCGCGGCGTCGGCCGACGGCTCGCGCCGCATCGATGTCGTGCCCGATCCCGCCCGCGGCACGCTGAGGCTGGCGAACGCCGGCGGCCAGGCGCCGCCTGCCGCGGTGCGCGCGCACTTCGACGGCGGGGGCCGGCTGCACCCCGCTTCCTATTCCGACACGGCCGCGCTGGTGGAGCGGCTCCGCGCCCTGCCCGGGCCGGCGCTGCGCATCTCGCAGGAAGTGGCGCCGTGGCTCGACACGCTGCGCCGCGCCGCCGAGCGCAAGGAGCTGCGGCGGGTTTACGAGCTCAAGGTGCAGGGCGGCGAATGGCCGGCGCACGAAACGAAAGTGCCGCTGTTCCCCTACCAGCGCGAAGGCATGCTGCACCTCGCGTTCACCGAGCGCGCCTTGCTCGCCGACGAGATGGGCCTCGGCAAGACCATCCAGGCCATCGCTGCGTGCGCGCTCCTTCACCGGCTCGGCCAGGCTCGCCGCGTGCTCGTCGTGACGCCCGCCTCGCTCAAGACCGAATGGGAGGAGCAGATTCAACGCTTCACCGATCTGCCGCTGCAACTCGTGTTCGGCGCGCGCCACGAGCGGCTCCGCGCCTTCGATCCGCGGCGCGCGCCGTTTTTCACCATCGTCAACTACGAGCAGATGCGCGCCGACGCCCTGGAAGTGAACGCGCGGCTGCAGCCCGACGTGGTCGTGCTCGACGAAGCGCAGCGGATCAAGAACTGGAGCGCCCAGACCACGCAGGCCGTCAAGCGGCTGCGCAGCCGCTACGCCTTCGTGCTCACGGGCACGCCGATCGAGAATCGGATCGACGAGCTGCACTCGCTCATGGATTTCCTCGATCCCGCCGTGCTCGGCCCGCTCTTCCGTTTCAACCGGGAATACTTCGAGCTCGACGAGCGCGGCCGCCCCGCCGCCTATCGCAACCTCGACCGGCTCCACGAGCGCATCCGCCCCTATCTGCTCCGCCGCCGCAAGGCCGAAGTGGAAACCGAACTGCCGGACCGCACCGACCGCACTCTCTTCGTGCCGCTCAGCGCGCCGCAAAAGGCCGAATACGACGGCCACTCCGACGTCGTCGCCCGGCTCGCCGCGCAGGCGAAGCGCCGGCCGCTGTCCCAGCAGGAGCAGGACAAGCTGATGCGCCACCTGGCGATGATGCGGATGGTCTGCGACACGAATTACATCCTGAACGCGGACGACAAGGTCTGCCCCAAGCTCGGCGAGCTGGAAAAACTGCTCGAAGCCTGCCGGGAGAACGAGGCCAAGGTGATCGTGTTTTCCGAATGGGAGCGGATGCTCGTCCTCGTGCGCGAGCTGTGCGAAAAGCTCGGGCTTGGGTTCGCCTGGCACACCGGCACTGTGCCGCAGCGCCGCCGCCGCGCGGAGATCAACGCCTTCAAGACCGACCCCGCCTGCCGCGTGTTTCTGAGCACCGACGCGGGCGCCACCGGGCTCAACCTGCAGGTCGCGAGCGTCGTGATCAATTGCGACCTGCCGTGGAACCCGGCCAAGCTCGAGCAGCGGATCGCGCGCGCCTGGCGCAAGCACCAGACCCGCCCGGTGACCGTCATCAACCTGGTGACGGAAAACACGCTCGAGCACCGGATGCTCGAAACGCTCGCGCAGAAGCAGGCGCTGGCCGACGGCGTGCTCGACCGGCTCGGCGACTTGAAGGAGATTAAACTGCGCAGCGGCGGCCAGAAGTTCCTGGCGCGGCTGGAGCAATTGATGGCGGCAAAAGCGGCCGCCGCGAGCGCCGCGGATGCGACGCTCGAGCCGGCCGGACGCCAGCCGTCCCTCCCTGCGGATCGGCAACTCGGCTTCGCACGACGCGCGCATGCCCAGGTCAACGGTGCGCTGGTGTGCTGCGAGGAGCGTTACCCAGCCCAGGGCGCGCACTCGGTGCTCTACGTCGTCGTCGATCGCGACGCCGCGCAGCACCGCGAACGGCTCGCGAGCCTCCATCAGGAATTCTTCGGTCGCGCCGAAGGCGATCCGCTTGCGCCCGTGCAACTCGAAATTGTGGACCGCGCGACGCACGAAGCGCTGGCGCGGCTCGCGGCGGCCGGCCTGCTGGCGCTGACCACGCGCGGCGCCCGGCCGCTGTTTCCCGAGCCGGCGGCGGAGGCCGGCCCCGCGCCGCTCTCGGCCGACGAACGGGCGAAAGCCGGCGCGCACCGCGCCACCGCCGCGCGAAGACTCAAAATGGCCCGGCTGCTGGGCGGGGGCGACCTCGCCGAAGAGGCGCGCGTCGCGCTGATCGAAGCGGCGCTGGCGTTGGGCCGCGCGCTCGCGATCGAGCAGCGTCTGCCGGAGCCGGCGACGCTCGACGACGCGCTGTTGCCGCCGCTGACCGGCGCGTGGCGCGAGGCTTGGGGGCCGGTGCGGCGTTTGGCGGCAGATCCGGCGACACCGTGGAACGAGGCGGCCGAAGCACTGGAAAAGGCAGCCGAGTTGGACCGCGCAGGTGTTCTGGGGAAAGGGTCGCCGTGAGCCGCTGCGTTTCGCGAATTCGGGTGACCGGAACATCGGGCAGGCCTGCGCGACGCATTGGTTGCGTTGGCCAGTTCACGAGCGCGTGGGAACCTGAGATCCTCGCGGTCCTCTCCCACGCACGAGTCCGGCGCGTCGTGGATCCTGCTGAAGCGTTTCAGAGGCGGCTGGCGCTCGGCCGCGGTCGGAATGGGCCGGGCGCGTACCCAAATTTGGGCCTGTCGGGTTCTTGACGCTTGGCGTGGGTGGGTGTTCTTCGGCTGCTTCGCCTATGTCCACGAACGCAGCTCCCGCCGACCAGATGCGCAGCCTTTTGCGCGAACGGTTCGGCTTCGACGATTTTCGGCCGGGGCAGGAGGCCGTCATGGCCCATCTGCTGGCCGGCCGTTCCGCGCTGGCGGTCTTTCCCACCGGGAGCGGGAAGAGCCTGTGTTACCAGCTTCCGGCGTTGATGCTCGAGGGGCTCACGGTCGTGGTCTCGCCGCTGATTGCGCTGATGAAGGACCAGGTGGATTTCCTCGCGCGGCGCGGCATCGCGGCGGCGCGGCTCGATTCCAGCGTAAGCCGCGAGGCGTTCGAGGAGACCCAGGCCGCGTTGCGCGAACGCCGGTTGAAACTCCTCTACGTCGCGCCCGAGCGTTTTTCCAACGAGCGTTTTCTCGCGCGATTGAAATCGCTGTCGATCGATCTGCTGGTGATCGACGAGGCGCACTGCATCTCGGAGTGGGGTCATAATTTTCGGCCGGACTACCTCAAGCTCGCCCGCTTCGCGCACGAACTGAAGGTGGGCCGCGTGCTGGCGTTGACCGCCACGGCGACGCCGACGGTGGCGCAGGACATTTGCCGGGAATTCGCCATTGTCCCCGAGGCGCATGTGCACACCGGCTTTTACCGGCCCAATCTGTTCCTGCGCGCGAGAGCATGCCGTCCCGCCGCGCGTCTTCGCACCTTGATGGCCGAACTGAAGGCCCGGCCGCCCGGGCCGACCATCGTCTACGTCACGCTGCAAAAGACCGCCGAAACAGTCGCCGCAGCGCTCGCCGACGCGGGATTTTCGGCGGAGGCGTATCATGCGGGCGTGGAGGCGGAGTTGCGTGAGGCGGTGCAGAATCGATTCATGGCTTCGGCCGACCGGATCGTCGTCGCGACCATCGCCTTCGGGATGGGCATCGACAAGGCCAACATCCGCGCGGTCTTCCACTATAACCTGCCGAAGAGCCTGGAAAATTATGCGCAGGAAATCGGCCGGGCGGGGCGCGACGGTGCACCGTCGCACTGCGAAATCCTGGCCGCGGCCGAGGATCTCACCGTGCTCGAGAACTTCACGTATGGCGACACGCCCACCCCTGAGGCGTTGCGCGGGTTCCTGCACGAACTGCTGCAAGGGCGCGCGACGGGCGAGGTGTTCGACCTCTCGACCTACGAGCTCTCGGCGCGGCACGACACCCGCCAGCTCGTGGTCTCGACCGCGCTGACGTATCTGGAGCTCGATGGGATCATCGAGGCCACCGCGCCGTTCTACACGACCTATCAATGGAAATTCCAGCAGCCCGCCGAGAAAATCCTGGCGCGCTTCGACGCGGATCGCCGCGATTTTCTCGAGCGGCTGTTCGGCCTCGCGAAGGTGGGTCGAATCTGGAATTCGGTGGTGCTCGCGGACGCGGCGGCGGTGCTCGGGGAGAATCGCGAGCGGGTGGTGAAGGCGCTCACTTATCTGGAGGAGAAGGGCGATCTCGAGTTGCAGGTGGCCGGGGTGAGGCAGGGCTACCGCGTGCTGCGGGTGCCCGACGACCTGGAGGCGGTCTGGCACGAGCTGCGGAGGCGATTTGTCGCGCGCGAACAGAGCGACATCGCCCGCGTGCAGTCCGTGGCGAAACTGCTGGGTGGCGAAGGCTGCCTGGTGCGCGGGCTGTTGCGCTATTTTGGCGAGGAGCTCGGCCGGGATTGCGGCCATTGCGGTTGCTGCCAGGGCGAGGAACCGGTGCGGCTGGAGCGGACGGCGGCTGCGGCGACGTTCGCGTGGTCGGAAGACGAGTTGGCGGCCTTGCGGGCGGAATACCCGCGGGCGCTCGACAGCGCGCGGCAAGTCACCCGCTTTCTCTGCGGAATCACGTCGCCCGCGCTCGCCGCCGCCAAGCTCACGCGGCACCCGCAATTCGGGTCAGCAGCCGAGGTGCCCTTCGCGCACGTGATGGAAACAGTGCAGCGCACGTTCGCGGCGAAGTAAGGCCGCATGCGCCGGTGCCTTTCGCGGCAGTCGGCTTCTGGCGGCGGCGCCGCGCCCACTCCTGACAATTCCCTGACAATCGGCTGACCACCCGCTGACAACGTGGCGGGCGTTCCGTGGTTCAATGCGTGGGTACAAACCCAACAAAAATCATGAAACGTTTAATTCTCATTCTCGCGGGCGCACTCGTCGTTGCGATGTCGCTCGCTGTCTCGGCCCAATCGAAATCCCCCGGCATCGAAGAACCCGGCGACGCCGTCCGGCTGCGGGTCGATGTCGACCGCACCATCCTCCCGGCAGAAACAGCCGAACGTGCGGTGATCAAAATTGCGCTCGACGGCATGCGGTTGCCGCGCCGCGAGCTGCGTCCGCCGGTCAATCTCGCACTGGTCATCGATCGTTCCGGGTCAATGGCGGGCGACAAGATTATCAAGGCCCGCGAGGCGGCGCTCGAGGCCGTGCGGCGGCTCGGGCCCGACGACATCGTGGCGCTCATCGCCTACGATTCCAACGTGCACACCCTGGTGCCGGCCCAGCGCGTCGGCAACGGGCGCCGGCTCGAGCAGGCGATCATGGGTCTCGAGGTGAGTGGCAACACCGCGCTCCATGGTGGCGTCGCCCGGGGCGCGTCCGAAATACGCAAGAATCTCGGGGACCGCCGGTACGTGAATCGCGTCATCCTGCTCTCCGACGGCCTCGCCAACGTGGGACCCAGCACGCCGGACGAACTCGGCCGGCTCGGCGCCTCGCTGGTGAAGGAGGGGATTTCCGTCACCACGATCGGGCTGGGGCTTGGGTTCAACGAAGACTTGATGACGCGGCTGGCACTGCGCAGCGATGGCAACACCTACTTTGTCGAGCACAGCGGGGACCTGCCGCGGATCCTGGCCGCCGAGTTGGGCGAAGTGCTCAACGTCGTGGCCCGGCGCGTGGTGATCGAAATCGAATTCCCGGCGGGAGTTCGCCCGCTTAATTTTGTCGGACGCGAAGGGAGCATTCGGGGGCAGAAAGCCGAGCTGACGCTCAACCAGATTTATGGCGGCCAGGAAAAATTTGCGTTGATTGAAGTTGAAGTCGCGCCGTCGCGGTCCGGCACGGAGCGCGAAATCGCCCGCGCCCGCGTGAGCTATGAGGACGCCTCCAATCAGCGCGCCACCACGCTGACTGCGCGGCGCAGCGTGCGGTTCAGCGAGAGTCGCGCCGCAGTGGTGGGCTCGGCCGATCACAAGGTGCAGACCGATTATGCCGTCAATGCGCTCGCGGTCGCGAAGGACGAGGCGGTGGCCCTGGTTGATTCCGATCGGCGCAAAGAGGGCGGCGCGCGGTTGCGCGAAAAATCCGAGCAGCTGGCGAAGCTGGCGGAGGTCTACCAGAACCGCGAGGTGCAGCAGCTGGCTGCCCC
>JBKJRG010000648.1:0-4558 GCA_046594805.1 Opitutaceae bacterium
CGCGAGCGAGATGTACCAGATGTACGGATTCAGGAAGACCTGCTGCTTCACGAACTGCTTGTAGCCGGCCGAGGTGCGATCCTCGTGGTCGCCCGCTTTCGCGCCTTCGACCGCGATTTCGGGCAGGCCGACCGAGGTCGGGGTGTCGCGCAGCAGGATGAACAGAATCAGTCCGGCGATCGTGCAAAGAATCGCGGGCCCGAAGAAACACCAGCGCCAGCCGTAGGCCACGATGTAACCGCAGAACACCCCCGCCACGGCGGCGCCGATTGAGTGCGAGGTGTTCCAAATCGACATTTTGGTCGCGAGCTCGTGCGGCGGAAACCAGTGCGTCATCAGCCGGCAACACGGCGGGAAGCCCATCCCCTGCACCCAGCCGTTAATCATCCACGCGACCCCGAACCATAACACCACCGAGCTGAATCCAAAAAAAACGTTGGCGCCGACCGAGAGCAGGAGGCCGGCCACCATGAAGTAGCGCGCATTGGCGCGATCGGCCCACATCCCGTTGACGAAACGCGACACTCCGTAGAGGAGCCCGTGCAGGGTGAGGAACAGTCCCAGGTCGGCCTTGGTGATGCCGAGATCGGTCTGCATGGCGGGCATCGCGAAGCTGAGATTTTTGCGGACGAAATAAAACGCCGCGTAACCGAACATCGTCGCGATGAGCGTGCGATATTGCCAGTAGCGGAAGCGCGACGCCGTGGTGTCGGCGCCGACCGGCAGCGGGGAGGACGGCGTGGAGGTGAAGCTCATCGTTCAAGCCTCGGCGCCAGTCGGGGTGGAGCGCCCGGTGGCCCAGCATCCGCCGGGGCCGAACATGGACTCGAGCAAGGGTTCGAGCAGGCCGGTCCGCACGGCGACATCGAGCACGGTGAAGCGACGGCGAATGTGATAGGCCCGCGAAAAACTTTCCCGCAGCCGCGCGCGCGAGAGGCCGATCGATTCGGGCTCGGTTGGCGCCCCGGCCAACTCCAGGCGGCGTTTCACTTCGGTCGCCGGGAGCAGCTGCGCTTGCAGCCGCGCGCAAATCTCCGGCCAGGCCGTTTGCAGGTGTTGCAACTGGCTGCGCAGCTCCCCGGGGGTGGGGTGCTTGAGCAGCGTTTCCTCCACGGCGGTCTCGAGGAAATCGGCGCCGGCGAACTTCCGGCGTATTTCCGCTTCCACCACGCCCGGCGCCGGCCAGTGGCGGCCGCAGGCCTCGACGTCGAGTTGCCCGACGGGGTGGGCGAGCAGGGCCTCGTACAGGCGCGTGACGGCGAGCGTGGCGAGCCCGACCTTGAAGCCATGCGCCGGCGCCGCGCCCTCGTGGACGTGATGTTCCATGTCCCACAGGTGGCTGAATTGGTGTTCGGCGCCGGAAGCCGGCCGGCTCGACTTGGTCCATTGCATGGCGAACCCGCCGAGCATCAGCCCTTCGACCAGCGGCGTGATCGCCGCCTCGGTGCCGGCGCGGGCGCCGGCAGGATCGGCCAGCGCGTCGCGCAGCCCGCCCTGCACGATCGCCCACGCGCGGGATTCGATTGGCTCCGCGCCCAGGGCGTCCGCCAGGATCCAGTCGGCGCCGGCCGTGATTTTCGCGAGCAGATCCGCGTAGCCCGAGGCGGTCATGGCGGGCGGGGCCCGCCGAATGACGTCGATGTCCGCCACGACGGCGCGCGGCGCCGGGCAGTGGAACGTCTGCTTTGCGCCCCGATACGTGATCGAGGCGCCGAAGGCCGTGTAGCCGTCCATTGATGCCGCCGTGGGCACACACAGATAACTGCGCCCGGCCCGATGCGACGCCAGTTTGACCAGATCGTTGATCGTGCCCGCGCCGACCGCGATCGGAACGGCGTCGTGCTGGCGCAGCGAAGCCTCGAGCTGCTCCACGAATCGGAATTCCCCATACAGCGCGGGATCGCGGTAGACGAACGGCGGCAGGCAGGTGATCCCCGCGTGGCCGAGCGAATCATGCACGGTTCTCCCGGGAAACCCAAAGGTCACCTCGTCCGCGACGATCACCGCGGACCGGCCCGGAAACTCCCTCTGGAAAACGCGGGCGGTTTCCCGCAAGACTCCGGGGCCGAGGACCAGCGCGCGGGTTTCGCGCGCGGACCCGAGGGCTTCCGCCACGGTGAGTTTCGAGGTCGCGGCGGGCGGCATGGTGATGACAGGGCTCATTCCCTGGATTGGCCGAACTTCCGCGCAGCGGTGGGCAGGCCGGGCGAACGTTTCATTTTTGAACTTTTTTCCTCGCTGTTTTGAACTCGGCCGGAGGAGGCGCGGCCAGCAGCCCGGCCGCCCCGATTTCATCGATGATCAGGGATTTGATGAGCTGGCCGCGGACCGCGGCCAGGATGGCAACCGAGCGATCGCTGCCTGAGACGACGCCGATTACCTGGGGGATTTTTCGCAGCTGCTGGAGTTGCACGCTGATCACGCAATTGCGCCACGCGGTCGCGCATTCCTGCCCGTCAGCGTCGATGAACCGCCCGCATACTTCGCCTACCGCGCCCGCCCTTTCGAGGCCGCGAATCATCGTGGCGTCCAGGGTGCCCCGCTCGACGAAGACCGAATTGGCGAGGGTTCCCAGCCCCACCAGCGCGACTTGGGCGCGGTCCAGGTTCTCGTGGACGGTGCGGACCTGCTGCAACTCGAGCAGGGCATCGCGGGTGCGCTTGTCCGGGATGAAGGCCGGGGTGTTGAGGGAAAGGAAACTGCCTCCCAGCCGCTGTGCCATCACCCGCCCGACCTCCTGGGCGTCGAAACCGTTCACGGAGGAATCGACGCTCCCCATCGCCTGCACGACCGTGAGGGCCTTGGCGCGAGTCGCCGGCAAGTGGTGCACCAGCTGGTGAATCGTCCGGCCGCCGGCCAGCGCGACCGTGTCGTTGGGCGCAATCATCGCGTCGACTGCGGTCGCGCCGAAATAACCCACCGCCCGGCGCAGGTCGGCGCCGGCCTGGGCCTCGCCCGCTTTGATCACGATCGCATGGGCCAACCCGAGCCGCGCCCGCAACTGGGCCTCGAGGTCGCGGCGCCGCGGGTCGTAATCGGCCACCGAAATCCGCACGATGCCCCGCTCCTTTGCCAGCGCGAGCAGCCGGGAGACTTTGGCCTGCGAGACCTTCGCAAATTTCGCCACTTCGGTCTGGCCCAGCCCGTCGAGGTAGTAGAGCCGTGCCACCAGACGCAGGCGATCGTCTGAATAATCATGCAGCATGTTTAGTCAACAAGACCTCTCCTGCGGAAACGAGTCAAGGCATCCCGTGGCCGGGTGAATTCGCGTCTGCTCTGGCGGTGGTGGGTCCGCCTGCCCGTTCGCTCAGCGACGGCAGCGTGCAACGGGGATTTGTTCCACCTCTGGCGGAATTCCCGGGCGCCTCCGGTACGAACCCTCACCCTGCGCGGCTGTCATTCAGCCTGCGCCATGTTGCCCCGTCTGCTCGCATTTCTCCTGCTTTGCACCGCCGCCCTCGCGGCGCCCGTGCCCCCCGCTTCGACCGCGCTGCTCGAAGAGGCGGTGGAAATGTGGCTGGGTGAGCGGGACCATTGGGCCTTCACGCAGCGGGCAGTGGAATACGAGAACAACACCCCGCGCGAACGACTCGAGCGCTACGATCCGTCCCAGACCGGTGACCGGCGCTGGACGCTCCTGGCGATCGATGGCCGGCCTCCGACCGCCGAACAGCATGCGGCGTGGGCCAAGAAAAAATTCAAGAAGAGCCG
Source organism: Opitutaceae bacterium (assembly GCA_046594805.1). GTDB lineage: Bacteria > Verrucomicrobiota > Verrucomicrobiia > Opitutales > Opitutaceae > ER46. The sequence goes on from JBKJRG010000648.1 coordinate 3,712, forward strand.
GCGCAAATTCGATTCGCCGGTGGGCGACCTCTTCGACTTCAAGCGCGCCAAGGTGGTCGGGGAGACGCCCAAGGCGGTGCGGTACGAAGTACCCCTGCGCACGGACAAGAGCTGGTTGTTCCCCGTCGACAAGGTGCGGGTGGCAGTGACGATCAACAAGGATACCCGCGCGCTCGAGCATCTCACCGCCGACGTCCGCGAACCCTTCAAGGTGCTGCTTGGCCTGGCCAAAATCACAGGGGGCGGGCTGGATTTGAGTTTTGACGATGACGATGGCACGCCCGGCCCCGACGCGGCCCCCACTGGGACAGCGCGCGTGACGGTGTCCAAATTGGGCGAACGCGCTGAGTTCACTTGGAGTGACTTCAAGCGGGTAGTGGCCCTTCCCGGGGTTTCACCTCCGGCCGCCGCTCCCACGGGCCGCGTGCCGTAGTCTCATTACGGTTGCGCCTTTACCGCTGCGGCGGAACATCCGCCCCGGTGCGGACTCCCAGCAGCATGTTCCAGCGGTGCCTTGCATGGTGCGGAGCTTTGCTGGCTTTCGCCGTTGTCCATGCCGAGACGCCCCCGGGTCCGCGTGCAGCCACGACCGACGAGGGTTTACTATTACTGGACGCCTTGCATCAGACCGCTGGGGACTTGGGCCGCTGGGCCTACACCGAGACGCGCATCCTGCGCGACGAAAAGAGCAAGGTGAAGTCCGAGGTGGTGGTGCGGGTCGATCCTTCGAAACCGTATCTTGAGCAATGGACGCCGCTGTCGGTCAATGGCAAGGCGCCCGCGGCGAAGGATGTGGAGAAGTATCGCAAATTTGGGGAACGCGCGCAGCGCCGCGACGAGCGGGCCG
>JBKJRG010000670.1:0-3266 GCA_046594805.1 Opitutaceae bacterium
TGGAGGGAGCAGACTCGATCTCCGTAAAGGGTTGAAGACCAAAAACACCTCAGACGGCCTACGATGGATTGCGTAATGGGCGGGCGGGCGAGTCCCGTATTTCAAAAGCAAACTGGCGGGGTGGAGCCTTTCACCCCGGATCACTCCCCCATTTCCTTTCCCGATTCGCGACGTGACCCCGTGCCGGCCACCCGAAAACGAAGTGCCTGAAAAACTGTTTGCGACGGACCCCAAGCGCGCATTGGCAACTCCGACGGGCCGCTGGCGCCATAATTTATTCCAACGTCTCGCTGCAGGCTTGGATTAGCCGCACGAATCGAGCGCGGTGGCATCCACGAACCGGTTGCGCCGGCCGGGGCGGCAACCATACTCGCCGGGCATGAGCGAAAAGAAGGAGCTGCTCACCACGAACCGCAAGGCGCTCACGATTAACCTCGACGAGCGCAGATATGGCACGTTCGCGGAAATCGGGGCGGGCCAGGAGGTGGCACGGGTGTTCTTCCAGGCAGGCGGAGCCTCGGGTACCGTCGCAAAAACCATCTCGGCCTATGACATGACGTTCAGCGACGCGATTTACGGCAAGGCGCCGCGTTACGTCTCGCGCGAGCGGCTGGCCCGCATGCTGGATCACGAGTACGAGTTGCTCCTCGAGCGGCTGCAGGCCCAGCGCGGCGAGCGGACGAGTTTTTTTGTGTTTGCCAACACCGTCGCGACCAAGGGCTACAAGGGCACCAACGATGCCCACGGCTGGATGGGCATCCGCTTTCAAACCGTGCCGGGCAGCGCCGCCAGCGAGGTGCTCCTGCATGTGCGGATGTGGGACAAGGAAAACGTCCAGCAGCACGAGGCGGTCGGCATCGCCGGGACCAACCTGATCTACGCGGCCTTTTTCTATCACGAGGATCCCCGACGGTTCGTGGAATCCCTCGTCGACAACATCGGCGTGAACCGGCTCGAAGTCGATATGCTGCGGTTTTCCGGCCCCGCGTTTGCCGGGATCGACAACCGGCTGGTCTCGCTTTACCTCGTGCAGCACGGCCTGACGAACGCCGTGATGTTCGGCGCGAACGGCGAAGTGCTGCAGCCCTCCGAGGTGCTGTACAAGCGGGCGATCCTCGTCGAGCGGGGCAGCTTCCGGCCCGTCACGCGGGTCAACGTCGACATGCTCGAGTGCGCCACGGCCCAATTCATGCAGGAACCGGCGGTCAAGGGGAAGGAAGTGGTCGTGTTGATGGAGATCACCATGAACAACCTGCTCGCGGCCGGGAGCCTCGACGCGCCGGATTTCCTTTCGCGGGTGGATTTGCTCGGTGAACTGGGCTTCACGGTGCTCATCTCGAACTATTCGGAATATTTCCGGCTCACTTCCTACTTCCGCCGCTACACGAAGGAGATGATCGGCGTGGCGATGGGGATCAACAACCTGATCGAGGTGTTCGACGAGAAATACTACGACCATCTCGACGGTGGAATCCTCGAGTCTTTCGGCCGGATGTTCAAGAACGCGGTGAAGCTCTACATTTATCCGATGCGCCCGGAGGCTTCCGCACGCTTCCTTGCCACCGGCGGCATGGCTGCAACCTCCGCCACTGCGCCTGACGCTGCAGGCGGGAATGAGCTGATCACCGCTCAAAATGTCCAGGTGGCCGGTCACCTCCGTCATCTCTACGCCCATCTGCTGGAGAACCATTATCTCGACACGATTGTCGGCATCGACCGCACGATTCTGGGCATTTTTTCCCGTGACGTCCTGCGTCGGATCAAGGCCGCCGACCCCACGTGGGAACAGATGGTGCCACCGAAAGTGGCGTCCGCGATCAAGCGACGGCGCCTGTTCGGCTACGTCGATCCGGAGGCATCCGTGGCAGCGACATGATAGCCACTTTGTAGGGGCGTCGCTTGCCGATGCCCGGGAGTACGATGGCCCCGCGGCGTTCACGGGCGTCGTCAAGCGACGCCCCGACCGGCTTCATTATTCGCGGAAGCGCGAAAACCGGGCCGCAGCTTTTTCCGCGTTTCCGCCATTCCGCGCTTCCGCGCTTCCGCCTTTTGGTTTCTGCTCCGCGATCCCTGCATGCGCTTCCACAAATACCACGCCCTGGGCAACGACTACCTGGTGCTGAATCCCGCGGATTTCCCGTCGTGGCAACCGGCGCCGACGGCCGGGCAGATCCGCGTAATCTGCCATCGCAATTTCGGCATCGGCTCCGACGGGATCCTTTGGGGGCCGTTGCCCTCGCAGCAGAGCGAGTTTGCGCTGCGGATTTTCAATCCCGATGGATCCGAGGCGGAAAAATCGGGCAACGGGCTGCGCATCTTCTCCCGCTTCCTTTGGGACCAGCGGCTGGTCCTGCACCCGAAATTCACGATCGAGACGCCGGGCGGGCACGTGCAATCGGAAATCAAGCAAGAGGGGCGGCTCATCACCGTGGCGATGGGCAATGTGAGCTTCGACCGCGCAAAGATCCCGGTCGCGGGGCCAGGGACGGCGCAGGAAGTGATCAACGAGAAAGTCACCATCCTTGATCGCGATTTCACCTTTTGCGCCGCGACGATCGGCAACCCCCATTGCGTCATTCCACTGCCCGAGATTTCCCCTGAGCTGGCGCACAAGTACGGGCCTCACCTGGAAACGCACCCGTTGTTTCCGCGGAAGACCAACGTGCAGTTCCTGAAGGTGCGCGACCGGAAAAACATCCAGATCGAAATCTGGGAGCGCGGCGCCGGCTACACCCTCGCCTCCGGCAGCAGCTCCAGCGCCTCTGCCGCAGTGGCGCACCGGCTCGGCCTCGTCGACCGCAGCGTGACAGTCCACATGCCCGGTGGCGAAATCGGCATCGAGATCGGCGACAATTATTCGATTCAAATGACCGGCACGGTGAACAAGGTCGCCGAAGGCACCCTGCATGCGGAGCTGTTTGCCGTGAAGGTGTGAGTAGTGGCAGGGGGTACCGCTCTGCCTGGCGGCCGGCACGAACTGCGCTGCACAGTAGAGGTGCATCTCCGAGTTGTTGTCGGCGGGTTTCTGAAGTGGCACGGGCATCTTGCCCGTGGACGGCGCTCCGCGCCGCAAACATGGGCGGGACGCCCATGCCACACACGGGCAAGATGCCCGTGCCACTGCCGCCGACAACAACTCGGAGATGCACCCGCACAGTAGTCTCCGCTGGAATTCAGTTTGCCGAGTCTCGCGCCGCCGTTACCGTTGGGCACGTGCTTGGCTGGCTCGCCGACGTATTTCGCCTCGGGTGGGGGCTTCTCTACTG
>JBKJRG010000799.1:0-2858 GCA_046594805.1 Opitutaceae bacterium
CCGCGCGTGAAGAAGGTCCTCGCGCTCGCCGGCAAGGAGGCGAAAACGCTCAACCACTCCTACGTCGGCACCGAACACATTTTGCTCGGGCTGCTGCGTGAGGGTGAGGGCGTGGCGGCGCGGGTATTGAAGTCCCTCGACATCGACATCGAGCGCACGCGCAACGAAATCCTCCGCGAGCTCGATCCGCAGTTCTCGGGCAGCCAGACCGGAGAGGGCGGCGAGGAAGCCGCCGCGGGCACGCCGCAACGCGCGGGCGCCCAGCCCGAGGACAAGAAGGAAGTGAAAACGCCGGCCCTGAAGGCGTTCGGCCGCGATCTCACGGAGCTGGCCCGCAAGGGAGAAATGGATCCCGTCGTGGGCCGGAAGAACGAAATCCGCCGCGTCATCCAGATTCTTTGCCGGCGCACGAAGAATAATCCTGTCCTGATCGGCGAGGCCGGCGTGGGCAAGACCGCCATCGTCGAAGGCCTCGCCCAGGAAATCGCCGCGGGCAATGTCCCGGAAATCCTGGCGGAGAAGAAGGTCATCACCCTGGATCTCGCCCTGATGGTCGCGGGCACGAAGTACCGCGGCCAGTTCGAGGAACGGATCAAGGCGGTGATGGATGAAATCAAGCGCGCGAAGAACATCATCCTGTTCATCGACGAGCTCCACACCATCGTCGGCGCGGGCGCGGCCGAAGGCGCCATGGATGCATCGAACATCTTCAAGCCCGCGCTTTCCCGCGGTGAGCTGCAGTGCGTCGGCGCGACCACCCTCAACGAATACCGCAAGTACATCGAGAAGGACTCCGCGCTCGATCGCCGTTTCCAGTCGGTGAAGGTCGAGGCCCCGTCGGTCGACGACACCATCCTGATCCTCAAGGGCATTCGCAGCAAGTACGAGGACCACCACAAGGCGACCTTCTCCGACAAGTCGCTCGAGGCCGCGGCCAAGCTTTCCGATCGCTACATCACCGGGCGGTTCCTGCCGGACAAGGCCATCGACGTCATGGACGAAGCGGGCTCCCGCGCCCGGATCGGCGCGCTCAGCCGGCCGCCGGACGTGGAGAACCTGACCAAGGAAATCGAGGCCGTCTGCCAGGCGAAGGAAAAGGCGATCAGCGAGCAGCATTTCGAGGAGGCCGCGAAATTCCGCGACCAGGAAAAGCAGCTGCGTTCGAAGCAGGACCAAATCACCGAGCAATGGAAAAAGCAGCGCGACGAGAAGCGCGTGCAAATCGACGAGGACCTCATGATGCAGGTCGTCGCCGACTGGACCGGCATTCCGCTCAACCGGATGGAGAAGAAGGAAAGCGAGAAGCTCCTGGCGCTCGAGGGCGAACTGCAGAAGGCCGTCATCGGCCAGGAAGTCGCAGCCATCGCCATCGCCCGCGCGCTCCGTCGCTCGCGCGCCGATCTCAAGGATCCGCGCCGCCCGATCGGCTCCTTCATGTTCGTCGGACCGACAGGCGTCGGCAAGACGATGCTGGCGAAGCAACTCGCAGCGCAAATGTTCGGCAACCAGGACGCGATCATCCAGATCGACATGTCCGAATACATGGAGAAGTTCGCCGTCTCCCGGCTGGTGGGCTCGCCTCCCGGCTATGTGGGTTACGAGGAAGGCGGCCAGCTGACCGAGGCCGTGCGGCGCAAGCCCTACGCCGTGGTGCTGTTCGACGAAGTCGAGAAGGCGCACCCCGACGTGATCCAGCTCCTGCTGCAGATCCTCGAGGATGGCCGCCTGACCGACTCGCTCGGCCGGACGGTGGATTTTCGCAACACCATCATCATCATGACCTCGAACGTCGGTGCGGCGCTGCTGCAGCGGCAGACCTCGATGGGCTTTGCCGCCGCCACCTCGAATTTCAACGACGCAGAAAAGATGCGGGAAAAGGTGCTGGAAGAGGCGAAGCGCGTCTTCAAGCCCGAGTTCCTGAACCGCATTTCCGACATCATCTTCTTCCGGCCTCTTTCGAAGGTCGATTTGATCAAGATCGTTGAGCTCGAGACTGCGCAGTTCGCCAAGCGGCTGACCGACCGCAAAATCACCCTGGAGTATACCCAAGAGGCCAAGGACTTGCTGATCGAGAAAGGCTACGACGAGAAGTACGGCGCCCGCCCGCTCCGCCGGGCGGTGGAGCACTATCTCGAGGACCCGCTGGCCGAGGCCTTGCTCCGCGGCGAGGTGAAGGACGGCGAGCCGGTTTTGGTTGCGCGCGACGGCGACAAGCTTATCTTCAAACAAAAGACGCCACCCGCCGCTCCGAGCGGCGTGACGCCCTAAACAAAAACGACGACCACCCGTCGTCATACAAAACCCCGCCCCCCGAGATCAAGGGGGGCGGGGTTTTCGTTTTGAGCCGTTGGATTCCGCGTCGCCCTGCGCGTGAGCGCAGGGAAGGACACAGGGGAGGCGCGGGCGCGGCAATTCCGCCGTCGTGCGTGTATTTGCCGATTGCTCGCCATCGGCGGGCGCGACGAACTAGGACGTGTCTTCAAACCATTTTCCCGGCCATAGGCCGTCATCCTGAGCGACTGCGAAGGATCGCTGTTATTTTTCCACCTGGGAGAACAGAGATGCTTCGCAGTCGCAGCATGACGGAATAGAAAAAGGACGGGTTTGAAAGCACTCCCTCCTCCGCTGCGCGCATGTTTTCCGTGGTCCTCCGGGTTCAAGTCTTGCTCCTGTTGCTCGCGCTAACCGCGTCGCTCCCGCCGGCCCGCGCGCAGCCGGCGCCGATTCCCGACGCGGAAACGCAGCAGCCGCCCACGGCGGCACGACTCGCCGCGGTGCACGCCGCGGCGCAGCGCGACGGCTGGGCTCCGCAGATCGCGACGCTACGGTCGGCCGCCTGGCGCAGTTACGAACAGGAC
>JBKJRG010000861.1:0-2722 GCA_046594805.1 Opitutaceae bacterium
ATCTGAATTTGCACACGGAACACACTGAAAAAACGGAAGAGAAACGGCATGTAAGTGTGTGCGTCGGACTGGAAGGGCGAACCGGTTGGTGAATGAGGTTCATCCCCGCCAAATACGTGCAATCTATTCATTCTGTGTGTTCGGTGTGTTCCGTGGGCAGATCTCTTCTGAATTGTTACGGCTCAGCCCTCAGCCAACGATTCAGTTGCCCGGGAATCACGCGAATTGACGCGAATGAAAAGCACCGTCGAGCGAGGCCAAACCAAACCGTGGGTTGGGTTGGGCCACTTCGATTCCCGTGCAGCACCTCCGGACTTCGCGTTCATTCGCGTGATTCGCGGGAGTTCTTCTGCATGGGTCCGGCTCAGCTCTCAGCTCCATGACTCCGGCTAACTCGCCTCCCCGAGCCGGTCGCCCATTCGGGCATAGGTCTCGAGGTGCTGCGCACTCTGCCCAGCGATATCGGCGTCGAATCGAATCCGGCCGCGCTGGAAAATCGTGATCACGCAGGAACCGCCAAAGGCGAAAAGGCCTTTCTCATCGCCTTTCTTCACCGGCCGGCCCGGCACGAAGCTTTGCTGGATGCTGCCGACATTGGTCGCGCCCACCTCGACCATCGCGACCGTGCCGAAACGCGCCGTCTCGATCAGCGTGATTTCGCGTTTGTTCTCGACCAGGTAGCGCAGCCGGCGCCGCAAGGCGACCGGGCTCACCGAGTACAGCCAGCCCTCAATCCGCCGCGGCTCCCCCGGCGTGCCGCCCACCGCGAAATGAAAACGGTGATAATCCACCGGACAGAGCCGCGAAATCAGCATGGCCCCCCCGGCAAAACTTTCCGCCACGCGCTCGTCCCCGAGCAACTCGGCGAATGAGAACTTCGCGCCTTTGACGTAGAATCCCGCCGCCGCCTGGATGTCCGGGAACGCCAGGTGCCGCCCGTCCGCGGGGAAAACCGCCAGGCCCTCTCCCGGGGCGATGGGACGGGCCTCGGGTTTCAACGCGCGATAGAAGAACTCGTTGAACGTCTTGAAATCGAAGGGCGACTTCGCGAACTCATCCACGTCGATGTTGTATTCGGTGATGAAGGGCAGGATCTGCAGCGCGCTGACCGTCTTGTTCATCTTCCGGCCATACCACTTCGAAAAAAACGCCCGCCGCGCCAGCAGCCACACCATGAACCGGCCGCCCGGGTTCTCGTAAGCCAGCCGGACCCACTTCTCGCCGAACACCCGCTCGACCTCGACCTGTTGCGTGTAGCGATTGTAGAAGCGAATCGGTTCGGCAGGCATCGAAGCGTTAGACAAGCGCGGCCCCACGCGTTCCTCAACGTCCATTTCTCGGGCGCGTCTTATTCCAGGGGAGGCCTCACGCCACGGCCGCCAAGGTCGCGAAGGCAGCGATTCAAAACCTTCGCGTCCTCTGCGCCCTTTGCGTGAAGCCCATTCCGTTCGAAGTCGAAGTCTGGGTTCCCTGACCTGCGGATTAATTCAGAAGCCAGGAACCCAGGAGCCGGCTCATGGCTTGCCGGGACGAACCGACCTCGGCGCTGCGTGTCCACTGCTCAGCCCCATGAAGAATCCGATTTCCGCAGCAGGCTCCGCGATTCCCAAGGCAACGACTCAGCAGAAGCGCTCGGCGGCCGCCTGGGTGACTCCGGTAGCGCGCATCGGCTTTGCGTCGATCGCCGTTGTTTATATGACGATCGGTTTTCTCGCCCTGTTGCTGGCGGTCGGAAAGGGTGGCCAGGCAATTGATCAACGTGGCGCGATCGATGTGCTCGAGGGCCTTCCCGGCGGCAAAGTACTGCTTGCGGTCATCGCGCTCGGCATGGCCGGGTATGCGCTCTGGCGACTGCTGCAGGGGACCATGGACCTGGAGGAAAAGGGAAGAGATGGAAAGGGAATGGCAGTACGCATTGGTTATGTCGCCAGCGGCGTCGCCTACGCTTCGCTGGCACTATACACCCTCAAGGAAGTGGTGGGGAGTGCCAGCGAGGGAGACTCGGAAAAGAGTTTCTCCGCGTGGCTGCTCTCGAACGACTCGGGTGCTCTGATTCTTGGCGCGATCGGCATGGCGATCGTCGCTTGGGGCGTGGCGCACTTCGTAAAGGCGTATAAGGAGAAATTCATGAAGCATGTGAAGACCGGGCGAATGAGCGGCAACGAACAGACCTGGATGCGGCGCGTAGGGAAGCTCGGGCTGAGCGCACGAGGGGCCGTGTTGATCACGGTCGGAATACTGGTGATCAATGCGGCGCGACAGCACGATCCGAACGAGGTGGAGGGTATCGATGGCGCGCTTAGCGAGCTGGCCTCGCAGCCCTACGGAATTTATATCCTTGGAGTGATCGCTCTCGGGCTGATCGCGTATGGGCTCTATTGGGGGTTCAATGTGCGGTATCGGCGGATCTGTGCTTCATAGGGAGATCCCAGGCCCACGCGTTCCTCAACGTCCAGTTCAGAAGCCAGGAAACCAGGAGACTGCCATGGCTTCCTGGCTTCTGAATCACTGATCGATTCCTTCCCAAGAAATCACCCGAGGGCGCGGCGTGCCGGTGGTTTGTTAATCAACACTTCACGCCGAACTTCAACTGCGCGCTGGGCTCAGTAGTCCCTTTCACAATTTCGCTAACGTATTCTTTGGGCGGCCTCGGGGCTGATAACACGTGGGCGCCTTTACGAATTCCGCGTCGCGCGGATGGCGCTATACCTTATTTCGGGTA
>JBKJRG010000064.1:0-8590 GCA_046594805.1 Opitutaceae bacterium
GCTCGGGACGAAAACGATGCCGATGTCGCTGATAAAAATGCAGGGAAAAGAAGCTGCCGTCCCGACATTCCCCGGCTTGGCCAGCCGGAGGGCACCCGCCTCTTCCACCCCCACAACCGTGGAAAGGGGTTTTTTACCCGCTACGCGGCGGTCTCCCCGTAAATCCGCAGGAAGGTCGACAGATCGCGTTCGCGCAATTCACGTTCGACCGCCTGACACTTTTCAGTGAGGGCCACCCGGCAAAATTCGGCCCAAACGGAATTACCCGCGACCCCCATTGCCTTCGACACCCTGGTTTGCAGACCGTCGGTCAACTTGACCGTGTTATTGATCGAGAATTTTCGATCGGGAGCGAGAGACCGTGCGGGCATGGCGAAAGGTGCATCCACCGACCGGGTCTTGGAAGTGCTGTGAGTCGATTATACGCAGTCAATAGCCCATGGACTGATTGGGACTTTTTTCCAGTCCGCCCCGATGTGGCATGGATAACCTCCACCCCTCGCAACTCTTGCCGGAGGAGCGCCTTGCCCCCAGCTGCAATCGAACCTGAACCCTCCGTTCCTCGCAAACAGGGAAAAGCAGGAAGCCAGGAACCGGAAAATCCGCGAACGGAATGCTCTTCTCCTGGTTTCCTGGCTTCCTGCTTCAACAACCTACCATTCCATCTTTTCCTTCGGTTCCGGCAGCGGCAGTTCGCCCAGCTTGCCGGCCGCCGAGACGACCTCGTAGGCCGTGCGAAAATGCAGCTTCGCGAAATCGCCCAGCCCGCGCGCGCCAAATTTCTCGATGATCTGCGCCGCCTGATCCTTCACCAGCGGCCCCGCGCCTTTCTGGAGTTTCGCCCCAAATCGTTTCGAAAGCGTATGCATCTGTCGCACGAACTCGGCGCGCGCCACCACCGATGCCGCCGCGACCACCGGGTCTTCCTCCGCCTTGGTCCGCATTTTCAATTCGAAATTCTCCACCGCTTTCTTGGCGAGTTCGCGCTGGACCAGGGGCTGCTCGGTGAACTGGTCGAGCAGTCCCCATGGCACGCGCTTCTTCGCGAGGGCGCCGGTCAGCGCCGTAGCGTGCTGCCAGGCCAGCAGCCGGTTGAGGTTGGCGCCCGGCCGGCCCATCAATTCGTTGTAACGCGCCATCGAGTGACAAAGGCAGGTTTCAACCGCGACGCCCCGCGTTTCCCGGATGATATGGTCGAGCCGGATAATCTGCGGCTCGGCGATTTTCTTCGAATCCTTCACGCCTTCCTTGATCCAGTATTCAATCGCCGCTTTGTCGGCGATGACCGTGGCGGCGACGACCGGGCCGAAGAAGTCGCCCTTGCCGCTTTCGTCGAGGCCGGCGTGCGACTCGAACCAGTCAGGGTGCAGGACCTCGTCGTACCCGAGCTTCGCCGCGCCGGTTACTTCCGGCTCGATCACATCGCGCACAAAATCCGCCGTGCCTTTGCCGGCGATGACCACCTTGCCGCTGGTGTAGGCGGAAACGTTTACCTTCAGGTGCTCAGCCTTGAAGGCGAACCGCGTGTAGCCGACCTCAAAAGGCGTCCCGCCTTTCGCCACGAGGAGGGCGCGCAGTTTTTCCATCTGCGCGTCGTCGAGCTTGACGGTGTAGGAGGCGATCTTCTTCGGCGCCTCGGGATCCTCGAACTTTTTGGCCATCGACAGGAGTGCCGCAAAAAGCCGCAACGAGAGCAAAGGAGAAAAACCGGGGCGGAAGGTGGGACGCGCAAACGGTGAAGCAGGAAGCCAGGAAGCCAAGAACCTGAAAATCCTCGAACCGGAACCTCCGTTCCTGGTCTCCTGGCTTCCTGCTTCAACTCCGGCGCCGAGGTATTTCTCTTGCGCCTCTTGCGCCTCTTTGCGGCCAATCCCTCCGTGCCAGCCTCTCGTGCGCCCGCCCTGTTAGCGGCAAAATCCGATTTTCAACGCGCGCTTTCGACCTGGTATCGCAGGCAGGCGCGTCCGCTGCCGTGGCGGCACGCGCCCTCGCTCTACCGCACCGTGGTCAGCGAATTCATGCTCCAGCAGACGCAGGTGAAAACCGTGCTGCCCTACTTCGATCGCTGGCTCACCGCTCTCCCCGATTTCGCGGCACTCGCTGCCGCCACCGAGGCGCAGGTGCTCAGGCTGTGGGAGGGCCTCGGCTACTACTCGCGCGCGCGCAACCTCCACCGGCTGGCGCAGGCGCTCGTCGCCCGCGGGGAAATACCCCGCACCCCCGCGGAGTGGGAGGAACTCCCCGGCGTCGGACCCTACACCGCCGCCGCCATCACCAGTATTTCCTTCGGCGCGCCCGCCGCGTGCGTCGACGGCAACGTCGTGCGGATCCTCGCCCGGCTCACGGCCGACGACACGCCGTTTCGCGATTCAGCGTTGGCGGCGAAGGCCTTCCTGCCGCTCGCCATGGCGTTGCTCCCCGCCAATCGCGGATCGCGGATTGCGGATTGCGGATTAGGCAAGCCGGCTGATTTCAATCCGCAATCCGCAATCCGAAATCCGAAATTGGCCGCGTCGCCGGGCGATCACAACCAGGCCATGATGGAGCTCGGCGCCACCGTGTGCTTCCGCCAGAAGCCGCTTTGCCCCGCGTGTCCGGTGCGGGCGTTTTGCGCCGCGGCGCGGCGCGGCCATCCGGAGACTTATCCGCGGCTCGCGCCCAGGGAAATCGAGCAGCGCACGGTGACGCGCGTCTGGTGCGAGCGCGCCGGCGCCTTGCTGCTCCACCGCGCGGCCGCCGATGCCCGGCGATTTGCCAACATCCACGAGCTGCCCACCGCCGCCCTCGCGGGCTTGGCCGACCCGCAGGCCGGACGAGGCAGATTGCTCGGAAAAAAACGGCGGGCCATCACGCGTTTTCAAATCACCGAGTCGATCCACCTCGCTCCCGTGCCGCGCCGCAAACTCGCGACCGGGCTGGTCTGGGTGCCGCTCGCGCAACTCAACGCGATCACGCTCTCCGGGCCGCATCGGCGCTGGGTGACGGAGATCCTGGCACAGCGGAGAGCGACGGTTTAGACCGAACAGACAGCACGCGCCGAGATTGAGCCTGGTAGCGGAACGCGTGAGCGTTTCGTTGGGACGCCGAAACGCCTACGCGTTCCGCGACCACCGGCGGGCCCGCCAGTGCCCGAGCGCCTACCCCAGCAACGCTTCGATCGCGCGCTTCGAGGACTGCACTTCCTCCACCGTGATGCGCGGGCCAAGCTCGATCGTCAGCAAATGGTGCGACCGCCAGAAGCTGCTGATCATCTTGAAATCGATGTGACCCTCGCCCACCGGCTGGTGATCGTGGCCATCGGCGCTGACATCGTGCAGGTGAAAACCGATCGCGCGCGGCGCGAGTTTTTCCAGGTGCTCGCGGTGCTTGAGCAACCCCATGCTCTCCTTGATGTCGGCGTGACCGGTGTCGTGCCAGTACCCGACCGGCGCGTCGACGGGCAGGCCGGCGAGGAAATCCGCGTAATCGGAATCGAGCGGGAGCTCCTCGAATTTTTCCCGGTTCTCAAACCCAAGCTGCACGTTTTTTTGCCGGGCGTACTCGAGCACCTCGTCGATGCTGGTTTTGACCTGCTCCCAGAAAGGCGGCATCCGCTTCCGCAGTCTGGCCAGCGATTTTTTCAGGAGCGCGTGGTACTTCGTGTCCTCCGCCGTCCGTCCCGCCTCCGGATGATCGCGCAGGTAGTTCCGCACGTCGCGCGCCGGGTTGAACCAGAAGAACCCGACACTGCCGAGGTGGCAGACCAGCGCCCGTGCTTTCACCTGCGCCGCAAAATCGATCGAGCGTTTGGTATGCCGGAGCCACTGGTCGTGCTCGCGGTGCTCGCGCGAGGAGGGCTCGAAGAGGTTGGGCGCCGCCTGCACCACCCCGGTCGGCAGCGGGCAGAAATTGTGCGTGGAGCTGATCTTGACCAGCCCCTCCTCCACCGCCCTCAGGATGCCCGGGACCAGGGTAATCCGGATGCCGTGGCTCAGCTCCACATACTCGAATCCCAGCGCCACCATCTCCTGGAGCATCACATACCCGTCTTGGTGGCGGTGCGAACACCAGCTGGTGGAAAGGGCGAGAATCGGCTTCACTCGATGGGCGCGCGGGCAGGGCGCACTGCGCGCCGAAGTTGCACCGGACAAATCTCCTGACAACAAAAAGCCGCGCCCGAATCGAGGGGGCGCGGCGAAAAACTTCCGCAGGCCGGCAGATTAGCGGGCCCGCGCGGATGCATCACTCCGCGTAACGCCGGCGCAACATCTGGGTGAAGGCCTGGACCTTGTCCTTCCGGCGCCGCTTCTCGCACGGCTTCTCATAGTAACGCTTGGCGCGCGTGCCCTTGATGATATTCTCGCGGTCGAGCTTCTTCTTCATGCGCCGCAGCGCGCGGTCGATGGGCTCGTTCTTGCGAATCTTGATTTCGATGGACATGAGGACGGACGTGACGACGGGTTTGGTGAAAGGAAAAGCCGGTTAATAGGCCAACACGCGCACCCGGCGTCAATGGCTTTTTTGGCGGGGCCGGGGGCGCTTTTTTCCCCTCGGGATGGTCGCCCAACTCCCTGCCTTCCAAGGCCGGCGTGCTAGCCCTGCGCTTGGCCCACAATTCTCCTTCAGCGATTCGCGCTATCGCCGAGAGGGAGCGGCGGTTTCCTGACCGCCGAAGTTCGATCGGCCGACTGATCTTGGGCGGTTGGAAACCGCCCCTCCGTAGACGGCCCCCCGGAGGAACCGCAGGTGTCGTGCTCGAAATGTGGGCCAAGCGCAGTGCAATCCCGCCTATTTCCCACTCAAACGAACAAAAACCGTTGGATCACAAAGAGCGCAGCGCGGCGAAGCCGCAACCCAACTCCAACCTCAATCCATTTTACAGAAGGCAACGAAGGAAACGAAGGCCGCAGACACCTCCGAGTCTTTGTTCTCTTTGTCCTCTTCTTTAAAAATGCAGCGGTCGAAAACGCACGCTAGAAAACAACCCTCTCAGACATTGTGATACTGAGGCAGAACCGAGCAAAGGGATCCGATACTTTCCTGCCCAAACCGATATTCCGCAAAAAACGCGCCGCACACCTGGTGGCCTCCTGCTTCCTCTGGGTCGAAGCTCTGTGGCCTCTGTGACCCCTGCCTTGGTTGGTTGAGTATGAAATTTCAGCGCTAGGGCTTTTCATCGACAAAAGGTTTGCGACGTTCACCGGCCCCGCGCTCTTGTCTTTCCAGCGCGGCTTCGGGAATCTGCGCCAGCGGACGCCCCCATGCACCTTACCTATCTGCCCTCACTTTCGGCCGCGGCAAGGTGCCTGGCGTCTGTAGTGTTGGCTTCGGCCTGCGCCGCCGCCTCGGCCCCCCTCGCTGCGCCGGGACCCGCTCCTTCCCGCACGGTTACGGGCGTCAGCCGCGAACACGAAATCAAGGCGGCGGCGCTCTATAATATCATCGCGTTCACCGACTGGCCCTCGACCGCTTTCGCCACGCCCGAAACACCGCTGGTGATCGGTGTCCTCGGCCGCGGGCCGGTCGCGACGTTGCTCGGCGGCATGGTGGAGAACGAGACCTGGCACGGGCGGAAGGTGGTGCTGCAGAACTTCGCGACCCCCGCCGACATCCAGTCCTGCCACGTCGTCTTTATCGTTGGATCGGAACGCGGCGGCTGGCCGTCGATGCGCAACCTTTTTCAAGGCCGTCCCATCCTGACGGTGGCCGACGAGGAGGGATTCGCCCAGCAGGGAGGCGTGGTGCAGTTCTCCGTCGATCGCAACAAGCTCCGGCTCGTGGTGAACCTCCGCTCCGCCCGCGCCAACGGTATTACGATCAGCTCCAAGGTGCTCCGCCTCGCGGAAGTCATCGGCGCTCCCGGCGAATGATTCCCTTCCGCGACCTGCCGATTCGACGCAAGGTCGCCTCGGTCGTCATCCTGACCAGCGCGATCGCGCTGCTGCTGACCAGTGCGGCGTTCATAACGTATGAATGGAGCACGTTCCGCGGCGCGGCGCTGATCAACCTGACCACCGTGGGTCGGATCGTCGCCGACAACAGCACCGCGGCCCTGCGCTTTCGCAACCAGGAAGACGTCCAGACCACGCTCGCCACGCTCCGCGCTGAACCCGATATCGTGTCGGCGGCGATCTACGACGTCGCGGGGCAGCCCGTGGCCATCTATCTCAACGGGCGGCCCATTCCGCCCACGCTGGACCAAATCCCCCCGGACCTACACCGCTTCGCGGATGGCCATCTGGTGGTCTATCAGCCGATCAGCCATGACCACCGTTCGCTCGGCACGCTCCGGATCGAGTCGAGCCTCGCCGCGATGCAGCGGCGTTTCCTGCTCTATGCCGGGATCGTCGTTTTCATCCTGCTGACTTCCTCCCTCGTGGCGTTCGCGTTGTCTTCGCGGCTCCAGGAACGGATCACCGCACCGGTGCAGGAACTGGCGCGGACGGCGCAGGCCATCACGGCGCAAGGCGACTATTCCCGGCGGGCGTTGCGCTATGGCAACGACGAGCTCGGCGCATTGACGGATGCCTTCAACCA
The DNA here is from genome assembly GCA_046594805.1 of Opitutaceae bacterium. Classification (GTDB taxonomy): domain Bacteria; phylum Verrucomicrobiota; class Verrucomicrobiia; order Opitutales; family Opitutaceae; genus ER46. The sequence continues at coordinate 6,517 of JBKJRG010000064.1, forward strand.
GATGCTGGACGAAATCAAGGAGCGGGAGGCCCGGCTCACTGCGAGCGAGGAGCGGCTGCGCGTGGCGCTCGCCGCCGCGGAAATGGGCACCTGGCGCTACAATCCGGAAAAAAGGGAAAGCTTCGTCGACGACAACCTGCGCCGGATCTTCGGCCTGCCGGCCGGTAATGGCACCGCCCAAGGCGAGGAAATGCTCGCGCAGATCCATCCGGAGGATCGCGCCCCCATGCGCGCGGCGCTCGATCGGGCGTTGCAGGGCCCGGAAGCGCAGTATTTCCACGAGTACCGCGTGCTGCGTCCGGACGGCAGCCTGCGCTGGGTGCGCGACCGCGGCCGCGTCGTCCGCCGCGGCGATGGCACCGTGGATTATATGACCGGCGCGCTGGTGGACATCACGGACCGCAAGGAAGGCGAACAGGAGATCCAGCGCCTTAATACCGGCCTCGAACGGCGCGTCGCCGAGCGCACGGCCGAGCTGGCGCAGGCCAACAAGGAGCTCGAGGCGTTCACCTATTCCGTGTCCCACGATTTGCGGGGCCCGCTGCGGCATATCGCCGGTTATGCCGAGCTGCTCCTGGAGGATAACACCAGCCAGCTTTCGGCCGACGCCAAATCCAGCATCAGCCGGATTACCCGCGCGGCGGACAAACTCAGCCGCTTGGTGGACAGCCTGCTGAATCTCAGCCGGATTGGCCGCCAGACGGTCGTGGTGCAGCCCACCAAACTCGATGACTTGGTCGATGCGGCATGGCGCGAGCTGGAGTCGGACACGCGCGAGCGCAAAATCGAATGGCAGCGTGAGCCATTGCCGACCGTGCCCTGCGATCCGGCCCTCATGGGGATCGTCTTCGCCAACTTGCTATCCAACGCGCTCAAATACACCCGACCGCGCGCGACGACGGTCGTGACCATCGGCACCGAGGTCGAGGCGGGGCGCCGGGTCGTGTTTATCCGCGACAACGGCGTGGGTTTCGATCCGCGTTTCAAGAGCAAGCTGTTTGGCGTCTTCGAGCGGTTGCACAACGCGGCCGACTTCGAAGGCACCGGCGTCGGCCTGGCCTCGGTGGACCGAATCATTCGCAAGCACGGCGGCAAAATTTGGGCCGAGGGCGAAATTGACCACGGCGCGACGTTTTATTTCACGTTGCCCGGAATGTAGCCGGCCCGCCCGACGTGGTCGGCCGTCATGGCGGCGAATCGAAAACGGGGATTTTGAACCGCAGATTTCGCAGAGAGCGCAGATGGCCAAGCCGATTCGAGCTCGAATCCTGAGATTGGGGGTGTCTTTATCTGCGTTCATCTGCGCCATCTGCGGGTGATCGGGTTTGTTCACTCATGCCACCAGGATCGGCCGCGGCCGCCTTCACCGTCGAAGCGGGTGAGGTGTTCCGCTCGCTCGTGCTCCTCCACCTGGCAGGCGGCCCTCGCCGATCCGCCGCTCGCTTCCGGCCAATGGCGGGCCGGCGGAATAACGCTGGCGCGATTTGAGTGACTTTCCCGCCTTGCGCACGCTCCCCGTTGCGCTTGGTTGGAGGCTTCCTTGCCGGCCGCCGATAAAAACTTCGTCCACCTCCACGTTCATTCCGACTACAGCCTGCTCGATGGCTGCTGCCGGATCGACCGGTTGATGGATCGCGCCGCGGAGCTGGGCATGAGCGCAATGGCGCTGACGGACCATGGCAACCTTTACGGCGCGATCGAGTTCTACAACCAGGCCAAGGCAAAGGGCATCAAGCCGCTCATCGGGTGCGAGCTGTACCTGACGGAAAGTTCGCGCCTCGAAAAAAACGGCCGCTCCGACGAGGGCAAAAGCATCTTTCACCTCGGCCTCCTCGCCAAGAATCTCACCGGTTACCAGAATCTGCTCAAGCTCGTCTCCGATGCCCACCTTCGCGGCTTTTACTACAAGCCGCGCACCGATCTGGAAACGCTGGCGAAACATGCGAACGGATTGATTGGGTTTACCGGCTGCCTTGCCTCGCTGGTGCCACAACATTTGCTCCATGATCGCCTCGAGGAGGCGCGCCGGGCCTGTGCCCGGTTCGTCGAGATTTTCGGGCGCGAAAACTACTTC
>JBKJRG010000161.1:0-3274 GCA_046594805.1 Opitutaceae bacterium
GATCGCGCCGGGCGCGAGCCCGCACTGCGGCATGAAGGTCACCCCTTTCGATTTCCGCGCGAGCGCGCGGATGAACGTCGTGGTTGCCACGTCCTCCGTCAGGTCGAAATACGCCACGCGGCGGCGCGCGCACGCGCTCGCGATGCCTTGGTTGAGATAATACGGCGCAGCGCTTACCACCGCATCGCAGCGCTGCACGAACGCCTCGAGGGCCGCCTTTCGCTTCACCTCGAGCCGTCGCACCGACGCTTTTTTCAATCCCGCGAGCTTGAGTTTCGTCCGGGCGTCGCCCAGCACCACCGCATCGCAGAACGCGCACGACTCGAGCAGCGTCGCAATGGTCGTCCCGATTTTTCCCGCCCCGATAATACCGATTTTCATGCTAAGAGGTTGGCATAGGGCGTCGTTGGCCGACGCCCGGGTTTATCCGCGGTTCGCGGGCCCCGTCAAGCGGCGCCCCTACATTTGATGCCCGGCCTGCACCTTCCGTGGATCCGTCGCGGCGATGATCGCGCTCACCGCCTTTTGGTTGAAGCCCTTGAAGCCGCCCTTGCGCTGCAGGTTTTCCAAATGGCTGCCGATCGCGCCGTCGTGGAGAAAACCATCCGCCTGCGGCGGCGTGATGAGCCCGCCCCGGACGAGCGACTGCACCCGGCCCGGACGGACGGTCCAGCGCTCACCCTCGGTGAACGCCTGGCGCAGAAATTCGAAATCCGAAAACGGCTTCATCGTGTTCACGCCCTCGGCCGCGAGCTGGTCACGCAGCCGCGCGAAATCGAAGCGCGCTTCGAGGTGATGCATGCCGGCCTGAAGGAAGCTGTCGCCGTGGAGCCCGCACCACAGTCCGACCGTCCCGAGCTTCGGCGCCGGCGGCAGCCGTTGGCAGGAAAAATCCAGCTGCGTTTCCTCCGGCATCAGATCCACGTCGGCAAACACCACGATGCCGGCGACCGGCTGCTCCGAAATCTGCGCACCCCAGCCCGCCTCGGCGCCCGCGTAGTAGCGCTCGCGTTTCTCGAAACCGAGGCGCGCCAGAAACTCCATCAAGTCGGCAAAATGGGTACGCGAGCAACGGAAGGTATGATGATCATGATTCCCCCACCCGAGCCCCAGCCGGTCCTGTCGCCGTTTTTGAACCTGCGCGGCGCGATTGCGCGCCTCCCAGAAGCGGCGCTCCTCCGCGAAGAAAAGATCGCAGGCCACGTCGCGGTCCACGCGGGCGAGCGCGGCGTCGAGGCGAGCCCCGGCGTGGTTCACGCCCGCGGTATCGTCGGGAAAGTCGCGCTTGCGCGTCCGCCAGATCTCGCGCACCGCCAGCACGTCGCGGGTGAAGATGGCCGTGGGCTCGCGCACCAGGAAACCGCGATACCCGAGCCGCTCGACCGCCTCGAGCCGGACGCGGTTCTCCTCCCCGATCACCGCCCGGCGCAACCGCGCGCCGGTCGCGCCCTCGATCGCCACGTCCAGACCGTGCGCGGCAATAAAATCCGCGAGCACCTCCGGCCGGAGTGCCAGCACGGAAGGCACCCCGCCGCCCCCGCCGCCCGCGCAAAGCAGCACGCGCGGCAGCATCGCCCGCGGATGCGCCATGACCATCGTGCCGCGCGGGGCCTCGACCTTTTCTTTCACGAAGCCCACTCCGACCAGCACCTTCGCATGCTCGGGCGAAAGCACCAGATGGTCGACCCATTCGAAAAAATCGGTGCCCGTTTCCTCCCGCATCCGCCGGGCCAGCTCCTTGGCGAACGCGTGGCGCGAGAGAAACGCCTCGACGAACGCCGCGACCAACCGCTCCGCCTCGTAACAGAGCGGCCAGTCGAAAGCGGCGGCCGAGGGCGGGACGGGAAATTCGGAAACGTCAGGGGAAACCATGACCTTGTGGTGTCACCCACCCTGCCGTTGTTCCGCGCCGGATAGAAGCGAAAAGCCGCCCGACGGCGCGCTTTACGCCGGATGAACCATGGGCACACTGCGGCATGCCCGACGAACAGGATCCACCGCGGAAGTTTTACGGATTCAAGCCGTCCGAGTTTGAACGAGCCAACGCGCCACGGCCACCGGCGCCCTCCGACGAACCAGTGTCTGCGGCGTCGCCAACGGAGGACACCGTGCGCGACACGCCGATCGACTTGCGGGAGCTGGTCCGGCAGGGCGCGGCGAGCGGCCCCGTGCTCAAGGGCAATGCGCCGGCCAACCGCCCCAACGAAGTCCATGCGATCCTCCGCGACAATCTCGCCCAAGCGAATGCCGCCGGCCTCAATGACGTCAAGCCGCCCGCCCCGCGGAAATCACGGCGGAAACGCGACTACTTTGTTTCCCTGCTGGTGGGCAACGCCGCCCTGTCGGTGGGCACGGCGATTATGCCGGTCTTCGGGGTCGCCGGGCTGATTATTTTCAATTGCGGGCTGACGTGGGTGATGTGGTTCGTGATGGATGATTATTGAGTAGCGCCGGCTTCCAGCCGGCATCCGGTTCTGGGTGGCCGGCAGGATGCCGGCGCTACCTCCGCCCGGACGCTTTACCTCCGCTTCCCTCCATCCATCCTCGCCCAACATGGCCGACGACCCTGATCCACCGCGGAAATTTTATGGATTCAAGCCGACCGAGTTCGAGCGGGACAACCCGACCATCCCGGCGGCCGGCACAAATTCTCCGGACGTGCCGGGCCCGAACCCGGCGGACGGGCCGATCGATGTCCACACCCTGATCCGACAGGGGTCCGTCAAGGGGCCAATCCTGCGCCGGCATGCCGCGCCGGGCGCGACGGCCGCCAACGAGGTTCATGCGATCCTGGCCGACAATCTGACCCGCGCGAATGCAGCCGGCCTCAACGACGTCGCTCCGCCCACGCGCCCGCACCGCCGCCGCCGGCGCGACTACTGGCTCGTACTGATCATCGGGAATACGTTCATCGGCGGCCTTTATGCCACGGAAATGCTCTTCGGGTTCCAGGTGCAGTGCATCGCAGCGCAAATGCCCAACGAGTTTTGGAATCTGGTGCGCTTCGCAATTCAGAATCCGGCGACCTACGCCATGGGCCTCGTCGGCATGGTTTTTTTCACCGGGTGCCTCACCTGGCTCATGTACGGCGTGATGGAAAATTACTGATCCGAATCGCCTCGGTCCGCCTGTAGGCCAGGTCGCTGACTTGGCAACCCCGCCAGCTCAGCGGCGGTTGGACAATGATGGGTGACACTTTCCGGACAATGATAGGTGACACTTTTTCCGTAGGATTGGTTTGAAAGAGATTCCAAAGGAATCGGGGTGGAGAGGG
>JBKJRG010000241.1:0-3383 GCA_046594805.1 Opitutaceae bacterium
GGTGACCTCGGCGATGTTTCGCACCTGCGCGGTGAGGTTGTTCGCGAGGAGGTTGACGTTGTCGGTCAGGTCTTTCCACGTACCGGCGACACCGGGTACCTGAGCCTGGCCGCCGAGCTTGCCATCGGTCCCGACTTCGCGCGCCACGCGACTGACTTCTCTGGCAAATGATCGGAGCTGCTCCACCATCGTGTTGATGGTTTCCTTCAGCTCCAGAATCTCTCCGCGCACGTCAACAGTGATCTTCTTGGAAAGGTCTCCGTTGGCCACAGCAATCGTCACTTCGGCGATGTTGCGAACCTGACTCGTGAGGTTGTTCGCCATTGAGTTCACGTTGTCAGTGAGGTCCTTCCACGTTCCGCCCACGTCAGAAACCTGTGCCTGTCCGCCCAGCTTGCCCTCGGTTCCGACCTCGCGTGCAACACGGCTCACTTCGCCGGCAAATGCGTTGAGCTGATCGACCATCGTATTGATGGTGTTTTTCAGCGCGAGGATCTCGCCCTTCACGTCGACCGTGATCTTCTTGGAAAGGTCGCCGTTGGCGACCGCCGTGGTCACTTCCGCGATGTTGCGGACCTGGCCGGTGAGGTTCGAAGCCATCGAGTTCACCGAGTCGGTGAGATCCTTCCACGTGCCCGCCACACCGCCAACCTGGGCCTGGCCGCCGAGCTTGCCTTCGGTGCCGACCTCGCGGGCGACGCGCGTCACTTCGGAGGAGAAGCCGTTGAGCTGGTCGACCATCGTATTGATGGTCTCCTTCAGCTCGAGAATCTCGCCTTTCACATCGACCGTGATTTTCCGCGAAAGGTCTCCCCGCGCGACCGCCGTCGTGACCGTCGCGATATTCCGGACCTGGGTCGTGAGATTAGTGGCCATCGCATTCACCGAATCGGTGAGATCCTTCCACGTGCCGGCGACACCGGGAACGACGGCCTGCCCGCCGAGGCGCCCGTCGGTGCCGACCTCGCGGGCGACGCGGGTGACTTCCGAGGCGAACGACCGCAACTGATCGACCATCTTGTTGATGGCTTCCTTGAGCTGCAGAATTTCGCCGCGGACGTCCACGGTGATTTTCTTGGAGAGATCGCCGTTGGCGACGGCGATGGTCACATCCGCAATGTTGCGGACCTGCGCCGTAAGGTTGCCGGCCATCTGGTTGACCGACTCGGTCAGCTCCTTCCAAACCCCCGACACGCCCTTGACCTTGGCCTGTCCGCCCAACTTGCCCTCGGTGCCCACTTCCCGGGCGACGCGCGTGACTTCCGAAGTGAAAACGGAGAGTTGCTCGATCATCGTATTCACCAGCTTGGCGGAGCGGAGGAACTCGCCCTTGAGGGCCCGGCCGTCCACTTCCAGTTCCATGGATTGGCCCAGGTCCCCCTTGGCCACTGCGCCAATGGTGCGCGCGACGTCGGTCGTCGGCCGGACGAGATCGTCCAGCAAAGTGTTCAAGGAATCGACTTTGGTGGCCCACTCGCCCATGGCGCCCGGGACCGACATGCGTTGGGTGAGCCGCCCCTCCTTGCCGACCGTTATGCTCAGCCGGCTTACTTCTCGCGCAATGAGATCCTCGTGAGCCAGTGCCCGGTTGAAAGCCTCGGCGATCCGCCCTTCGGTTCCAGCCCACTCCACGGGCAGCCGTACCGAAAAATCGCCATCGCGAAAAGCCACGACCGCCGCGAGCAATTGTCGCAAGCGGGTCTCCGACTGCGTCGTCGACGACAACGCCCGGGCAGTACGCTTCGATTTCGGGCCGCCTCCGTTACGCTTCGGCGAATGCCCGTTCTCGCCGGCGGGGTTGACGGACCGGAGTTTTTTGGGCGAGCGCGTGGCGACGGAATTGGAGGGCATTGGAAGGGCGTGAGTTGAAGAATGCGTCGAGAATGCGGACTCTGCGGGATAACTCGGGCACGGAGCCGAGGACGTTCACCCCGGGGGGAAAAGATCCGCAAGCGTCGCGCGCGCGAACGGAGAGCGGAGAGATACAGTCCGGAATGCAAAAACCGGAAAAGCTTTTTCGCAGATTTGGGCGTCGGGATATGTCTGATGAGGGTATAGGTAAACGCGCACTAACAAAAGACAGCCCGCTACTTTACCGTACGGGTGCACCTTTCCCGACCACCCGCTGCGCGCGCGTGCTGGGTCACCCTCGCTCGCCGCGGCCGCACCGGGAGCGTTGGCACCGAGCTCCGTCAACGGTCGCGGCCCTGGGTGCATCTCCGAGTTGGCGGAGGATCGCACCTGCATCTGTAGGCAGCTCGCTTGCGAGCGCTCAGCGACCGGAGCGCTCGCAAGCGAGGTGGCCTACCGCCAACTAACTCGGAGATGCACCCCGCGGCCCTTGAGGATCGGATGCGCCGTTGACATCCGATCATCCCGCTTGATAGCAACTCCATCTCTCATGCGCCGTTTTCGCACTTTCGTCGCGCTGTTCCTGGCCGCCCTCTGGCTGCCGGCGACGCAGCACTGCGATCTGGAGGCGGCGGGAATGTTGAGCGTGCATTGCGATCAGCCCGCCGGGATGCAGGGCACCTGCGCCGACGATCATTGCGCGGGCGACGGCTGCGATGTGGTGGAAAGCGGCGGCTACAAAGTTTCGTCGAAAACGACGAAAGTATCCCCTCCGACCCTGGCGGTATTCGCCTGCCTGTTTAGTCTGACACCTTTGAGCAGACCTACGGAATCGTCTACCGGACTCAGTGCCGGTGCGGATCCCGGCCGCCCCTTGGAATGGGTACCGACCTGGCAGTTTGTTCAGCGTGCCGCGCTTTCGCCGCGGGCGCCTTCGTCGATTTTAGCCTGATCAGTCCCTGCGCGGACTGACGGCCAGAGTGTTGTTCCGTGCGGACGCGGGGTGCGTCGCGCGCTCCCCTGCTTGTTTCCGTCCGGGTGTGTTCGTTCTCCTTGCTCATGAAATCGCATTTTCCCCTTTCCATCCTGGTCGCCGCTGCCGGCGTGGTCGGAACCCTGCAGGTAACGCGCGCCCAAGAAGCAGCCGTTGCACCCGGCACGATCGAATTGTCCGCGCTGCTGAACGAGATCGTCGCCAGTAATCCCGAGGTGAAGTTCTACGAGGCGGAGCTCGGTAGTGCCAAAGCCCGTCGGAGCGGCGCCGCCACGCTCAACGATCCCGAACTGTCGGTTGAGCTCGGGCGCAAGCGCGTCAAGGACCCGGCGGGCGTCCTCGCCGGCGAAGGCATGGCCTGGTCCGTCTCGGTCACCCAGACGTTCGAATGGCCGGGTCGCCTTGCCCTGCGCAAGACCATCGCGAACCGCGATGTCGAACTGGCGGAGCTCGGCCTCGCACGCTTCCGCCACGCGCTCGCGTCCCGCGTCCGCACGCTCGGCTACGGTCTCGCGGCCGCCAACGCCAAATCCGCCGC
>JBKJRG010000347.1:0-2783 GCA_046594805.1 Opitutaceae bacterium
CCTTTCACGGTGAAGACCGGCGTGCCCTTGGCCGAATCCCAGGCGGCATCGACCGCGCGGATTTTCTGGCCGGCGAGCTCGAAAACCCGGTTGGTTTTCTTCTGCAGTTTCTGCGGAGTCAGGGTGCTTTGGATCTTCATCGCGGCGGAAAAAAGGGCCGCCACCTTGCCCGCCGGGGCGGGGCGAAACAAGGGTGAATGTCGGCGGCGTCCGGGACTCGCAGCTTGAAGCCCGGTGGCGATTGCCAACCCGCTGGCTTGCCCCAAGCTCCGCGCATGCCCCCCGTTGCCGAAAAATTCCTGCAGGCCTTTATTCCGATGTTTGTCGCGATCGACCCGATCGGGCTGGCCGCGATTTTTCTCGGGCTGGGGCAGGGGGTTGCGCCGCAACGCCGCCAGCAAATTGCGCGGCAGGCCACGCTCACGGGCGGCGCGGTGGCCCTGCTCTTTCTTTTCCTCGGCGCGAGCATCTTCAAGGCGCTGGGCATCTCGGTGAGCGATTTCCAAATCGCCGGCGGTTTCATCCTGTTTATCCTGGCCGCCCGGGAGATCATTCATTCCGCGGCCCTCCCGGAAAAGCTGCCGCACGATTTCGGGGTGGTGCCGCTCGGCATGCCGCTGATCGCCGGCCCGGCGCTCATCACCACGCTCATCCTCCTCTCCCAAGCCCTCGGTGTCCGGATCGCCCTGGCGGCGCTTTTCGCCAACCTCATCCTGGTGGTGCTGGCGTTTACCTACAGCGAACGGCTGGGGCGCCTAATCGGCGCCACCGGCATGCGCGCGATTTCGAAGATCATCGCGATGCTGCTCGCGGCCATCGCGGTGCACATGATTCGGCAGGGGTTGAAGGCGTAGGACGGGCCGAAAGGATCAAACCAGGGACTGAAAGTCCTTTTCTGAAAGCCCGCGACCGCCACCCCTCACCCCGCAAAACTCGTCACCAGCTCCGCATACACCTTCGCACTGGCGAGCAGCTCCTTCACCTTGGCGCGCTCATCCACGCCGTGGTAATCCTCGCCGCCGGGGCCATAACCCACCGTCGGAATCTTCAGGTGGTGGGAGAAGAAATGCATGTCGTTGAAGCCGGTCGACACGCTGAAGGCGGTCTTTTCCTTGCGCGCGCGGGCTACGCAACCGGCCACCGCGGCGAACAGCGGATGGGTCGGCTCGGAGAAACAGGAGTAGTTCTCCGAAATCTTCCGCACGGTGATCGTGCACTGGGGGATGCGGCGCGCGGCCGCGGCTAGAAAGGCCCGCAATTCCCTTTCGGCCGCAGCATGCTGCTCGATGGGCAGCACCCGGCGGTCGATCGTGAAGGTGGCGTTCGCCGGCACCGTGTTGATCTTGGCGCCTTCGCCACAGTGAAAAACGCCGCCGAGGTTCACGGTGGGCCGGTGCAGCTTGCCCTCCGGCGTCTTCCAGGTGCGGCGGGCGAGGATTTTTTTGTAGTCGTCGAACGCGCGAACCAAGGCGGCCATTTTTTCGAGGGCATTGATTCCCTTGTGGGGCAGCGAGCCATGCGCCGGCCGGCCGTGCACGTGCACCTCCAGCCAAAGCGTCCCATTGTGGCCGCAGCACACGTTGCGCCCCTCGCCGCCTTCCAGCACGATGGCGTAATCCGGATTCACCGGCGCGTTTTCCACCAGCCATCCGGTCCCGAGCAGCGAATCGGTCTCCTCATCCGCCGTGAAGGAAACCTCCAGGTTCATCCGCGGCTTCGCGCCGGTCGCGCGCAGCGCCTGCAGGGCCATGAGCAGGCTGGCGATGGCCCCTTTCATGTCCGCCGTGCCGCGGCCAAAGATCCAGCCGCCCTCGATCGCCCCGCTGAACGGACTGCCGTGCTTCCATTCTCCGGAAACGGGCACCACATCGTAGTGGGCATTGAAATGGATCGTCTTCTTCGCGCCCGGCGTGGCGAGCTTGCCGAGGATGTTGTAGCGGGGAAAACCCTGCTGCGCCGGCGGCAGCGATTTCCGCATCATCGCGGCGGGAATGGGATACCGGCGCGTCCGCAGCCCCAGGCTTTCCAACTCGTGGGTCAGCCACGACGTGATCGGCCCGTAGTTCTCGCCGGGCGGGTTGACGGTCGAGATACCGACCATCTGCTGGAGCCGGCCCAGCAGTTCCTCCGGATGGCGATCGATGAATTCAGCAGGTGTCACGGGGCTGGACAGTGCCGGGCCGTCGGTACGTTGACACGGAAATTCTCCGAAAACCGGAGACCGGAAACCCAAAACCCGGAAAACCGGCAACGAGGGCTTCCCTGTTTCCGGTCTCCGGTTTCCGGTTTTGTGTCACCCGATCTCCAGCTGCGGGCGCGTGGGCTCCGGCCAGTCCACGTGGAAGAATTTGCCGCGGGGCTTGTCCGTGCGCTCGTAGGTGTGCGCGCCGAAAAAGTCGCGCTGGCCCTGCAACAAGTTGGCGGGCAGCCGGGCGGAGCGATAGCCGTCGTAGTAGGACAGCGCGGAGCTGAAGGTCGGCACCGGCACGCCGCACTCGGACGCGATGGAGACAACCTTGCGCCAGTTCTCCTGCGCCTGCTTCACGGTCTTGGTGAAATAAGGATCGAGCAGCAGATTCGCGAGCTCCGGCTTGCGCGCATAGGCCTCGGTGATCTTCTGGAGAAACACCGCGCGGATGATGCAACCGCCCCGCCAGATTTGCGCGATCTCGCCGAAGTTCAGCTTCCACTTGTACTCCTTCTGCGCCTCGCGCATGAGCTGGAATCCCTGCGCGTAGGAGCAGATCTTCGAGCAGTAGAGCGCGTCGTGGATCGCCGCGACC
>JBKJRG010000811.1:0-6281 GCA_046594805.1 Opitutaceae bacterium
TGGTCGTCGCCGTCGAATTTCGCCGGCTCGAGCCGCGCCAGGATTGAGGCGAGGGACGTATTGTCGCCGGTTTCGGCAGATGAGCGGGCCGGCCGGCGACAATACGTCCCTCGCCTCAATCCTGGCGCGGCTCGAGCCGGCGAAATTCGACGGCGACGACCACGCCATCCTCGATCGACTGCTGACGACCACGCGCGACGTGAACCGGTTTTTCTTCGAGTTCGAATTCAGCGCGGCGGCGCAGGCCTTGTACGGATTTTTCTGGAATGACTTCTGCGACTGGTATGTCGAGGTCTCGAAGTCGAAGCTGCAGGAGCCGGGGACGAAGGAGAACTGCCTGGCGATCCAGGATCTGGTGCTGCGGCAAACGCTGTTGCTGCTCCACCCGTTCATCCCGTTCATCACGGAAGAGCTCTGGCACCAGCTCGGGTACGGGCCGGAGGGAAGGTTCATCGAGGATGCGCGGCTGGAGAATGCCTCGCACATCGCCACGTCATCCCAAAGCCGCGGCCTGGTGCTGGACCACGCGGCGGTCGCCTCGGTGGTACGGCTGAAGACGCTCGTGTCGCAGGCGCGCGCCCTCAAGGCGGAACACAATCTCGCCAGCCGTCGCGACGTCCGGTTTTTCATCACGGCAGCGGACGCCGACTGGTCGATTCTGGAAATGAACATGGCCCGGCTGGCCCGCATGGCCGGCGCCGCCGAAATCCTGCGGCGCGAGAAAGTGGAGGGCGCCCCGGCCGTGGTGACCGCTTTCGGCACCTTATATCTTGATTTGGCCAGCACCGTCGACGTGGGCGCGGAGAAGGTTCGGCTGGCAAAGGAACTCGAGCAGATCACGAAGCATATCGCGGGTACGGAGGCGCGGCTGGGGAACGAGGCGTTCGTCAGCAAGGCGCCGCCCGCCGTGCTCGAAGGCGCGCGCAAGCAGCTCGCGGAGCAGAAGGCGAAGCGGGCGGAGCTCGAGCGGTTGTTGCAAGGGTTAGGGTAATCGCTCCAGATTAAGCAGGAAGCCAGGAAGCCAGGAAAAATCCGGGCTCATCGGATCCCCTCCGCGCTATCGCCCTTCCGTGTTTCCGCGATTAATCCGAACTGATCGCGAAAGCGCGGAAGGGCGGAAACGCGGAAAATGCGGGGCAAGACGTGTCCGATTCCTGGCTTCCTGGTTTCCTGCTCAAACGGGCTGATTCTTGCGCAGCGATTCCCTCCGCGTTTTCCGCGATATGCCGGTCACTCTTGCCGAACGTCGGCCGGTCGATTCCTTTCCTCGCATGCCAAACCCGCCCCGCATCCTCGCGTTCTCCGGCAGTGCGCGCCGGGAATCGTTGAACAAGAAACTGCTCGCGGCCGTGGTCGAGCTCACCCGCGCGGCGGGCGCCGAGGTAACCGTGATCGACTTCAAGGAGCTGCCACTCCCGCTCTACGACGGCGATCTCGAGGACGCCGGGGGCCTGCCGGTCAACGCGCAAAAACTAGTGGAGCTCCTGACTTCCCACGCCGGGGTGCTCATTGCCTCGCCGGAATACAATTCGCAGATCACGCCGCTGCTGAAGAACGCGCTCGACTGGTGCACGCGCGCGGACGAGAACCCGCTGAAGGGGAAAATCGCGGCGGTGGTGTCGGCCTCTCCCGGGGCGATGGGTGGAATCCGCGCGATGACCCTGGCGCGTCAGTTGCTCACTCACCTCGGGTGCCACGTGGTGCCGGTGCAGTGCATCTTGCCGGCTGCCGACAAGGCCTTTGACGAACAAGGAAAACTAAAAGACGAACGCCATCGCAAGTCGGCGCAAGGCGTCGCGACGGAGCTCGTGCGCCTGGCCCGCGCACTGGGCGCCGGCAGTTAATGCACCGCGAGTGGGGGTGGCTCGCGGCCCGGTTACTTCCGGAGCATTTTCAGGACAATGAAAATCACGATAGCGCCGAGGAGACCGCCGCCGAATACCATGTAAAGCAGCGACCATCCAGCGGCCGCCACGGGCGGCAAGGCGAGGGCGAGAGCGAGTAAGGATAAGCTCATGGAGAAATAAGATCCAGGTTCAGGGTGATACCTCTGCACCCCGATGGTGGCCCGGGCCGCGCGGCGGTTCCGGGGGTCTGCGCCCCATCCGGCGACTCAGAACTGCGACTTGAACATCCCGCAGAAACGATCGAGGAACTTGATGTAAGCGGGCCGGGCCTCGAATTCCTCGCGGGTCAGAGGTTTCGACTGCGCCAGATCCCGATTGAAGACTTCGAGATTTTTCTTTGCCACCGCGCGATCGAGGACATTGAGCGTGACCTCATCGTTAATCGAAAAAGAGCGGTTGTCGAAATTAGCCGACCCGATGGTCAGGAGAATCTCGTCCACCACCATCGTCTTGGCGTGGAACATCGAGGGCTGGAAGAGGTGGAATTCCACGCCGGCCTTCAGCAGCTCACCCCAGGTAGAGCGGGCGGCGGCCCGGCCCATCTTGGAATCGTTAATCGCGGGGACGATTACCCGCACCCGCACGCCGCGGGCCCGGGCCTCCACCAGCATTTTGATCGCGAGCTCGTCCGGCACGAAGTAGGCGTGGCCGATGTCGATCGATTTGCGGGCGGTGGCGATGGCGAACAAATAACCCAGGCGCGCGTATTCGGGTCCCTCATTGGGCCCGCTACGGAAGCATTGGGCCGCGGCGTTTCCGGCCTTTTCCAAGGGAGGAAAAAAATCGTCGCCCAGCATCAAACCAGATGTCGTCTGCAGCCAGTTCATCGCGAAGATTGCCTGCATCTGACGCACGGCCGGACCTTCGATCCGCACCTGGGTCTCCCGCCAGACCTTGTCGTGGGTCGCGTTGCCCAGCCAGGCGTCGGCGACGCACATGCCGCCGGTGAAGCCCACCTTGCCGTCGATGATCAGGAGTTTGCGGTGAGTCCGATGGTTGATGTTCGGCTTGATGTCGTACCAGTGCTCGCGGCCGTAGCCGTAGATTTCAATGCCGGCCTCGCGCATCCGCTGGCGATCGCTGCGGTACAGCTTGAGGGTGCCCATGCCGTCGGCGATGATCCGCACCTTGACGCCGGCGCGCGCTCGCTCGCTCAGTGCTTCGATGAATTTGTTGCTGATATGGCCTGACTCCCAGATGTAAGTTTCAAAGGTGATCGTCTTTTTCGCGAGGGCGATTTCCTGCAGCATGACCGGGAAGAACTCGTCGCCATTGACGAGGGTGTCGACCCGGTTGCCCCCCATGAACTCGGCCCCCAGGAGCGGGCCCATCGCCGCGGTGAAAGAAGGGTCAGCCGGGCCGTAATTCACCTGGATGGGTTCCTTCAGCAGCCCGGCGGTCGTTTGCCAGAAATAGAGGCCGACGATGAGAATGATCCCTACCAGAATGTAAGGCCACATGCGTTTTTTGGGACGCCGGGTCGCCTGGGGTGACTGGGAAGAGGATCGGGATCGGCGGCGTTCGCGAAAGCGACGAAGTCTTTCCAACAGGTGGGGCATCGGACCCGTCTCGACCGGCCCCATCGGGGCTGGTTCCCCGTCACGATTGGGGTGTCACCTCGAGCGCTGCCCGCGGTCTGTGAGCAGGCCCGCCGCCAGGCCATCGGTTCCCCGACCGGGACGAGGCGGGAAATTGAACCACGATGAGCGGAACGCAAAAAACAATCCCCGGCAATCCTGAGCCGCCCGCCCCCGCGCCGCACGAGCCGCCGAAGCGATCGGCGCGCCACGTCCTGCTTTTCACGATACCAAAGAAAAAGACCTGGTGGTGGCTGGCCGGGGTCGTGGGCGCGCTCGCGCTGGGCTTCACCCTGATGCTCTGGCTGACCGACTTCGACTGGAGCTCGGTGCGACGGGGGTTGGAAAACCTGAATGCGTACGTGGAGCACCTCAATCCCGTGGCGGTCCTGCCCTTGATGGCCATCCTGCCGGTGTTCGGCTTCCCGATTGGCCTGGTTTACCTGGTGGCGGGCGCGCGGTACGGGCTGCTCGGCGGCGGTGTGGTGGTCGCGATCATGACCACGTTTCACCTCCTGGGCTCCTATTATGTGGGGCGCAGTTTTCTGCGGGGACCCATCGAGCGCTTCCTCGCCCGAAAGAACCGCCATCTGCCGCAGGTGCCGGAGGACGAGCAGGTCCTGGTCTGCGTGATTGCCGCGCTCGTGCCCGGACTGCCATATGCGATGCGCAATTACCTGCTGGTGCTCGCCGGCGTGCGGTTGAAAACCTTGTTCTGGGTCTGCCTTCCGATCTACATTGCGCGATCCTATGCGTCCATCCTGCTCGGCGACTTTGGCGGCGATCCGAGCCGTCGGGCCCTGATCATCCTGCTCCTCGTCGATGGGCTGAAGCTCGGGGTGTGCGCTTTCGTGATTTGGAAGCTGCGCCAGCATCACAAGAAATTTCACCCCGCGCCTCCCGTGCCCGCGCCCGACGCGGCGCGTTGAGTGAGCGACGAAGTGCGGTGCGGAGGCTTGGCCGCGCGTCGCGTCGCAACCGTTGTTGCAGAAATGCGAGGACCGCCCCCTCGGCCCCGCTCAGCGCAGCCAGATCGGTGCGCAAGGCGTCCTCCGCCTTGATCCGCAAAAGCTCCACCGTCGTCCCGTCGAGGTAGCTGTCGAGCACGATGGGATGAATGTAGCATTTGCGACACACCGCGGGGGTGTTGCCGAGACGGGAGGCCACGCGTTCAATCGCGGCCACCAGGTTTTTCTTCGCCTGGGCCTTGGTCGCAAACCGCTCGAACTGCCGCAGAAGCACCGCGGCCAGCACGGTGCCCGCCCACGTCCGAAAATCTTTGGCGGAATAATCACCGCCGGCGACGCGGCGGAGATAGGCGTTCACATCCTCGGATTTCACATCGTGGGTGACGCCTTGTTCGTCGACATACTGGAATAACTGCTGGCCCGGCAGCTCCTGGACCTGCCGCACCGTCCGCGCGATGCGGGCGTCGTGCAGCTCCAGCGCGTGATGCTTGCCGCTCTTGCCTTTGAACGTGAAGCGCACGCTCCCGTGCTTCACGGCGGCGTGCTGGTCCCGCATCGTGCTCAAACCGAAGGACCCGTTGTCCCGCGCGTACTGGTCGTTGCCCACCCGCATGAGCGTGGTCTCGAGGACCCGCACCATCGTAGCGAGGACTTTTTCCCGGCCCAGCCCGCGCTGCCGTACGTCCCGCGCCACCTGCCGCCGGATCCGGGGCAGTGCGCGCCCAAAGGTGATCATGCGCTCATACTTGGTGTCATCGCGCACCGCGCGCCAGTCCGGATGATAACGATACTGTTTGCGGCCGCGCGCGTCGCGGCCGGTGGCCTGGATGTGACCGTTCTCGTGCGCGCAAATCCATACCTGCGTCCACGCCGGCGGGATCGCCAGCCGCTTGATCCGGCCAAGGGTGGCCAGGTGTCTGATGCGTCGTCCGCGCGGCTGGGTGTAATGAAAATCGTGCCCGGACCGCACCCGCGTAAGGCCGGGCTCATCGTCGTTGACGTAGCGCAACCCGGCGGTTCGCGCCGCGGC
Organism: Opitutaceae bacterium; assembly: GCA_046594805.1. GTDB lineage: Bacteria > Verrucomicrobiota > Verrucomicrobiia > Opitutales > Opitutaceae > ER46. The sequence goes on from JBKJRG010000811.1 coordinate 5,483, forward strand.
CATCGGTTCAGTCTTTGCGGGGACGGGTTCGGCCATTCGCCTTGGACGGGCAATTGGAGGGGAAGCTCCCGCCCGGCTCGGAATTGATCTGGGAACCGCGGTGGGAGCAAGGTCGCGTCAGGTGGCCGCCTCAGCCGCCGGTGGTGTCGGTGTCGCCTCCCATCACGGGCAGCACGATGCCCGTGATGTACGACGAGTCCGCATCGGAGGCGAGAAACAGATACGCGGGCCCTACGGCACCGGGGCCCGGTTCGTTGGTCCATCGCCGAAGCCCATCCGTCGCAACCGTCTGCTTACCCGGCGGCGCGTGCGGTCCGTTTTGGGCTCGAATCCCCGTACCGCCTCTCAGGCCTCACCACCATAGGAGCACGCCATGCTACGCAACGCCAAGAAACTTGAAGACCATGCCCTCCGCGCCAGCGACGGAGACATCGGGCACGTGAAGGATTTCTTTTTCGACGATCGCGCCTGGACGGTGCGCTACCTGGTGGTGGACACCGGCACCTGGCTCAACCGTCGCAAGGTGCTTATTTCGCCCACGGCCTTGGGCGTGGCGGACTGGGAGCACCGCGTGCTTCCCGTCGCGCTCACGCAGGACCAGGTGCGTCACAGTCCGCCGCTCGATGCATCGCAGCCGGTCACCCGCGAGCATGAGAGCCAGTTGACCCACTACTACAACTGGCCGGCCTACTGGGGCGCGGCGGGGTTTCCGGACATGGGCTACGCGCTGCCGATGGTGCCGGTGGATGTACAGCCACCGCAGCACGAGGGGGGCACCGTGCTTCCGGCCCGCCGCGTC
>JBKJRG010000667.1:0-7358 GCA_046594805.1 Opitutaceae bacterium
ATATTCCGGCGCGCGGTCGGCGATGCGCACGTTGGCCGGCACCTGGCCGTTCTCCGCGATGGCGTCGAGGATGGTGACGAGGGTGGTCCGCTGGGCGAGCCGGATGTCGGGATCGGTCATCTCGACCGTCTGCACGACGGTGAAGCACCCATCGCGCGCCCACACGCTGTGATAGTTGGCGTCGGTGCCGGTCACTGCGTTGTCGTGCAGCGAACAGGCGGAGAAGCCGAGCGGAGTGATGTTCTTGCGGAGGGCCACGAGCGCCATCTCGTAACCCTGGGCGATGAGCGCGCGGTCTTCCGGACGGAGCGATTGCAGCGCCGCCGGCCCAAACAGCATTCCGCGCCACGCGGCATCGTCGCGCCCGCCCGCCGGGGCCGGCCCGGGGCGCGGCACGATGGGGATGAGGCCGAAATGCTTCAGCCCTTCCAGCACACCGTCCGCCATAACCTTGGTGGAGACGAAGACCGGGAGCTGGACCACCGCCTCGAACAGCTCGGGCTGGGCGTTCTCGACCACGATGCCTTTGACGCCGGGCAGCAGGAACATGCTGCTGTCGTTCCCGGTGTCGCCCGCCACGAGCACCTGGTCGAGCGGCAGGTCGAGCCGCCGGCAAAGCCAGGCCAGCGCGTTGCCCTTGTTCGCGCGGCGTGGCAGCACGTCGAGATGCCGCAGGTTGGAGTAGACGACCGTGACCTGCAGCCCGGAGGATTCGAGGCGTGCCCGCAGTTCCTCGATCTGGGAGCGATCGGCCCGCTCCAGATACCAGCTCGATTTATACGGATGCAGAAACTCCGGCGGCTGACGCTGCACGCCCGGAGTGGCGCGGACGACGCGCTCGACCACCGGGAGATCCCACCCGTCGCCAAACTGGGCGACAAATTCCGGCAGTTCCCCCGGGTGGCGCGCATCGTGAAACTCCGTGCCCACGCCACCGATGACATAGTCAGGCTCGGGGAGTTTCCGCGCGAGGGAGAGCGAGAGCGTGTCTGGCACGCTGCGGCCGCTGTTGTAGACCAGCAGCGGCCGGGTCGCGCGCGGCAGCTGTTCCCAAGCCTCCCGGAATCGCCGGGTCGACTCCGGATTGCCAATCAACGTGCCATCGAGGTCGGTGGCGAAGAGCCGAATGGACGGGCGCGGGCCGCCGCTCATGGGGAAGAACGCGGCCCGGCAGGCCTGCGGTTGCCAGCGCTGACGTTGTTCATGCCCGCAAGGCACGCGGAAACGGCGCCCAGCGCAAGCCACCTGAAAAAAACGGACTCAGAACGTCCCCCGCAGGCCGAACACCCAGTTGGCCCCGTATTCCTGCATCACGCGCAGCCTGGGCGCCTCGCCCTGAACGACTCCGGGAGGCGACTCGTACCACAAGACCGGTTTCCCCGTGATGTTGCGCCCTTGAACGTACATCGAGTAGCGGGGCGACAATTTCCACGTGGCCGAGAGATCGAACTGCGTGAGCGCGCCCTTGTAGCGGCCGTAAATTCCGTCCGGTGAATCGTCACGCCAGACCATGCCAAGGGCGCCGTTGAAGCGGCGATAGGCGTACCCGAGACGCGTTGTCAGGCGATGGGGCGAAAGGTTGTTGCGGCGCTGGCTGGCATAGGAACGCGTGTAGGCCACATTCACGTTCGTGCCCCGCAAGAGTTCGGGGAGAAAGCCGAGCGTCTGGTTGTACGCCACCTCCATGTTGCGGAATCGCCGCGTCTCGGCGCTGTTGCGCGTGGAGCGAAACGTGTAGGCGGCAAACTCCGGATCATCGATGCCGAATTCGTCCGCGGTGTAGTCGAAGGTTTCGCGCAGGTTGCGAATGTTGTTCTGCGAAAGGGCAATCGAGAGCTGCCCGGGCGCCCGTCCGGGGAAATAGTAGGCGAGCCGGGTCTGGTAGTTTTTCGAGTATTCCGGCTGCAGATCGGCATTCGGGGCATCCACGCGCTGGATATCCTCGATGATATTGTAGACGCCGGTGAGACTGTCGATCGGCGGGCGCGAGATGGCTTGGTTGGCCCCGAGCTGGAACTCGAGGTTGGGCGTGGGCTTGTATTTCAAGACCGCCGAGGGAAACCAATTGTGATATTCCGATTCGCGCTTGGTCCGGGGCTTGCTGAGGAACTGATACTGGAGGCCAGGGATGGTCGTGGCGCGCCCGGCGGCATTGACCGGAAAGCCCGCCGCGATGATCTCGCTGCGGAAACGCGGATCGACCTCGGTGAACTCGTTGAGGGTGTTTTCCAGCCGGATGCCGGTGCGCACGGTCAGCTGGCGCGTCAGCGCCACGTCCGCCTGGGTGAAGCCGGCCGTGACGGTCTGGCGGAAGTTTCGCCGGGAGCTCACGAAGGACGTGAAGAAATTATCCGGCGTCGCGGTGTGGACGAATTGCTCCGGGCGGGTGTTAAAGAGCCCGAGGATGCGCTGGCGGTCGGCGCGCGGCGGCATGCCCCGCACCCCGGCGCTGTTGATGACGGTGAGACTGTTCGTCGTGCCCATGTCGAAGGGATGAGGCGAAACAAAGCCGAGGTTGGCCCAGCTGCCAAAGGTGACGTTCTGATTGATTCCGGTGGTGGGATTGAGGGTCGTGGTGTTGCCGCCGGGTCCCACGTAGGAGTAGACCTGCCACGGCCCGATGTCGTAGTTCTTGCGCGATTCCTCGTTCCACTTGCCGCCGAATTTCAGCTTCGTGGGAAATTTCCGGAAGGGCAGTGTCCAGGTTCCATTCAGCTGGCCGTTCCAGATTTCGGTCGCCCACTGGCGGCCGGAATTGTTCACACGGGTGCCGCCATCGCGGGTGTTGGTGTTGACGAAGCTGCGCAGGTCATACCAGTCCGCCCCGGAAGTCTGCCGGATGGTCCATTCCCAGGATTCCGCATGCGGGCGCGTGGCCACCCAGCTGCTGGGCACGCCGCCTCCTTCGGAGGACACGAAGCCGCGCTCGTTCGACTCGTAGAGATTCACCGACTTGGAGAACGTGAACGCGCCCTCGAGCAGCAGCGAATCGAGCTTGTATTCGAATTTCGGAGCAAAGGTGCGGGTATAGGTCAGCTTGGCCGAGGTGCCGCCGCCGTTGTTGAGCGTGGCAACATTATGGACCGCGCCGGTGGGTGCGCGGGTGGCGATAATGTTGAGGAGGCCATCGCCGCCGATGCGCGAGCGGCCGTTGTTCACGTTGGCGTTGTCGTTCCCCGCCACGAACGTGAAGTTGCGGTTCCAGAACTCGCCTTCCGTATAGGTGTAGATGGCGTTCAACGACAGCACGAGCCGGCGCGTGACCTTGAAATCCATCGTCAGCATCATCGCATCCTTGAGGATGGTTTTGGGACCGTCCTTGAAATCGATCTGGCGAATCACATGGGGACGCGGGTCGGCGACCGTCGCGTTGCGGTTATAGGCGTTCGAAACCTGATACTGCTCGGTGAAGGAATTCGCCCGGCTGGCGCTGAGCAAGATGCCGAGGCGCTGGTTCAGGAAGGACTCGGAGTATTCCAGGGAGAGATTCGGCTTCCACTTGTAGGAGGAGCCGTCGCGCGGTCCCGCCGTCCGGTTGGTGGTGAATTCTTCCGCATTGAAATTGACGCTGGAATTGAAGCCGAAGCGCCGGCCCTTGCGGTCAAACGCCCGGCGCGTCTTCATGTTGATGTTGCCGGCGGGCGAGTCGGCGTCGGAGTCCGCGCTCGTGGTGCGGCTAATCTCGATCGATTCGATCGCCGTGATGGAAAAGCCTTCGAAACTCGTGGCGCGGGAGGCCTCGCCGCCGCCGCGATTGGCGTCGGCACTGGCCGTGCGGATGCCATCGAACGACACGCCGACATATTGGGCGTCCATGCCGCCCAACCGGGGCCCCCGGGCCTCGGACTCAACATAGTCGAGGTCGACCCCCGGCAGATATTTGAGAAACTCGCCCACGTTGCCGTCCGTCACGTCCCCGAAGATGTCCGAGGAGACGGAGGTCGTGATGTCCATGTTGCGCCGCTGTTCCATGATGGCCTTGGCGTTACCCTCGCGCTCGGTCGAGACGGTGAAAGCCTGGAGCTGCACCACGCCGTCCTTAGCGGCGCTGTGGGCGGACTGCGCATGGGTGGTGCTCAGCTGAATCTCCCGGCTGACGGTTTGCGCGGGGGAAATGGCAAACGTTTCCTTCACCGGGAGGTAGCCGGTGTAGGTCACCAGGACCGTTGCCGTCCCGCTGGGCACACCGGTGAAACGGAACGAACCGTCGTTGGCGGTGTAGTCCACCTGATTGGTGCCTTCGATCCGAACTTCGGCGTTGCGGACGTATTGCTGGCTGACCGGGTTGTAAACCCGGCCTTCGATCGTGCCGGTGCCGGGCGGGGTCTGGGCTCCGAGGTCCGGCACAAGCAGGACGCAGGACGCGCCCAAGGCACGCGCGAAGTTGAGGAGCAGCTTCAGGTATTTCATATTGGCTTGGGTTTGTGCCACGCCGCCCGGGCGGGGGGAGCGTAGAGGGTCGGGCTGGCCCGCGAGCGGAGAGGGGCAATTCCGCAGCGGGGCGATGCGAGCGGACGAGCGGCGTCCAAGAACGATCATGTAGGTGGTGACCTAGGTGAAATGCGCCCGTCTGGCCGCACAAGCGTTCCCAGCTGACTGTTCAGTCAGTCGCGCGGGCGCGACGCCATGGCCTGGGCTGGCAGCGCGGCCGGGCGCGAAGCCGCCAGCACAGGCGGGGCTAGCACGCCAAAATGTTGCAGACCCTCGATCACCCCGTCAGCCATGCTGTTTCGGGCGACGAAGATGGGCTGCTGCACGATGGCGGCGAGCAGTTCGGGCAGGGCGTTTTCCACGACAATTCCACAGACGCCGGGCAAGAGGTACATGGGCGTGTCGTGTGCGGTGTCGCCGGCCACGAGGACGTTTTCGAGCGGGATAGCCAATTGCCGGCAAAGCCACGCCAGCGCATTCCCCTTGCCGGCGCAGGCCGGTACGATGTCCAGGAAATAGCGGCACGAATAATGGACGTGGGCCCGAATTCCGGCCGCGCGGAGCCGCCGCTGCAATTGCTCGATTTCGTCGGCCCCGGCGCGGACCCAGCGCCAACTCGACTTGAAGGGCTGCGGAAACTCCGAGGGTTGCCGCTGCACCCCGGGCGTGGCCGCGGCGATTTCATTGACGCGCGTAATACTCCAGGCCTCGCCGAACTGCTGCTGGAAGCCGTCCGCGAGGTTGCCGAATTCGCTGTAAAGTTCCGTACCGATTCCACCGACAATATAGTCGGGCGGGGGCAGTTGGCGTGCCACCACGAGGGCGCGCGTATCTGCCACCGTTCGCCCGGTGCTGTAGACGAGCAACGGCCGCTTGCCGTCCTCGATGGACTCCCATGCCGCCGTGAATCGTGCGGTGGATTCCGGCCGACCGAGCAATGTTCCATCCAGGTCGCTGCAGAAAACCGCGATGTGCCGGGTCCGAGGCATTTCAGTCGCCGTCATTCGACGGCTCATCCCAATCGTTGTCGTCCGGGGTCACGCCGGCCAGGACGCGTTCCTCGACGGCGGCGACGAGCTGATGGGCGATGCCCGTCCACGTGAAGAGGCTGCGGGCCTTGTGGGAGCCCATCCGCGCCAGCCGGCCGCGGAGCCGCGGATGACGGAAAATTTTCGCGATCGTGATCCCCAGATCCTCGCGATCCAGGGGATCGGCGAAAAGTGCATGACGGCCAAAGGAGAGCGCGCGATACAGCCCGCCATGGACAGTCACGACGGTGGGGGTGCCCGAGGCCATCGCCTCGATCGCCGTCATGCCGAAGGGTTCATATCGGCTGCACAGAACAAAGGTGTCAGCCGCGCGATAGTAGTCCGCGAGATCCTGGTCGGCGATGAACGAGCCGAAATGAATGCGGTCGGCATAGCCGGACTTATGCGCGCGTTCCTTCAGATTGGTGAGGATCGCCTGTTCGTGCGCGTTAAGTTGCTCGCCTCCCACTGCGAGATGGAGCCTGGCCTTGGGTTCGCGGGCCGCGACGAGCGTGAAGGCGTCGATCAGCAAATCGTAACCCTTGTTGTGGGCCAGCCGGCCCAGGGCTAGAATCACCTCGCCGTGAAAGCCGAGCCGCTGGCGGATCGCAGCCCGGCTTGCCTCGCTTACGGGATAAAAGCGATGATCGTCGTAGCCCGGGGGAACCATGCGCACTTTGGCGGCGGTTATCCCGTAGTCGCGCACGATGAGGTCGAACTGGGAGGGCGTGGTCGCGACGACGATGTCGCAATCGGAGTAGAGCCGGCGTTCCTCGGCTATCCTGCGGGTAAAATTGTAACGGCGTTCCAACTCCACGGGCCCATGGGGAAAATCGGCCTCCAACAGGCGCTGCTTCCACGAGCCCAGGGAGTGCGGCGTGTGCACATGGGGCACGTCGAGCACGTCACACAGGTGCTGCGCGGCCAGGCCGGCATCCCAATAGTGACTGTTGACGAAACTGTAGACGAGCCCGTGCCGCTCGATGAAGCGCAGCGCGTGCTCGTTCCACTCGGCGAGTGCGTCGCACAGGTATTCCTTCGGCAGGAAGCCCGGGCCCCCACAGGGCATCCGGAGGATGCGCACGCGCTCGCCGACCTGCTCGATTTCCGGCTGCTGATCGAAACGGCGGGTCCAGATGTCGACTTCATAGCCGAGCAGGGCGAGTTTCTTGGCCAGCTCCAGGACGTAGACCACCTGCCCGCCGGTGTCGGCTGCGCCCAGCGGCGGATTCGCGGCCACGTAACCGTGCATGGAAATCATCGCCACGCGCGGTCGTGTGCTGCCTGCACCCAGGCTGTTGGCGGGCGGAGCGGTGGCGCCGCCGAGCCGCGGGCCGGGGACGGGCCGGCGAAGGGCGATATTTTTGGCGCCGACGGCCAGGCGAGGTGAATGTTGAACCATGAGTTCGACCATATAACCTCCGCTCGAAATCACCTAGCGGAGCAGGCTGACATTTTGGTCAGCCCGGCGGCAGGAATTACGCACCGACCTCGTAGTCTCAGTATTGATACCGGCGTGCGGCCGGCGTCACCAAAGGGGTGGTGGGGCGGGCGCGCCCGTGGGGTATTCGCCCCACCGAGGCGGGTTCCGGGGGTGGTGGGTCTTCGCCCCAATCCGCGAACCATTTTCCCGGATTTTGGTCTTAATTCGCGTCGCACAAATTCCGAAACCACAGCCAGTTGTTATTCATGTTCACCGTTGGATAGCTACGCTACACTAGCAAAAAAGCAGGTGCTTTTTTTGGGCCCTCGCTTCTTTGTTCACCCAAACATGGGTCAGAAAAAACAAATCAACGCCCGGGTCCCTGATACTCTGCACGAGATCATCAGCGAGCGGGCCAACCTGATTGAAGAAACCCATGGCGGCTACCTCGGCTTGATCGCCCAGTGGTGGTTTGC
>JBKJRG010000682.1:0-11400 GCA_046594805.1 Opitutaceae bacterium
AGTGCGACCCCGCAGCGCAGCAGCGCAACCCGTAGGTGTCGTATGGCTGGCTGGCCGAGCGACTGAAACTGGGCCCGGTCACGAGCGCGAGTTCGCTGCTGCACCGCTTCCACAGCGCCGGCGCGACGGAACTCCGAATGTTCAACGCGATTTTGTCTCGTTTCTCGATATGACCCCTATTGCAACCTTCTTCACGTAGTGGCGCCGCGTCTCCGGCCGGCGTTTTTTCGTGCCTCGCATCCGCACCGATAATCGACTGTCTGCCGCTATGAGTTCACGGCACCCCACCGCGTGGTTGATTTTGTTTGGCTCGCTTGCGACGACGGCAGGCCTCGCCGCCGACGATGCAGTTCGGCCCTGGCGCGCCGAGCCGAGGTATCAGCGGATCGCCCTCGCGCTCGATGCGGTGCGCGCGATCGATCATCACAGCCACATCCTCGCCCCGAACAAATTCGCCCCCCAGCTCAACACGCAGATGCCACTGCTGCTGCGCCACGAGCGGCTCGATTTCGCCGAGGTGCTGAAAGAGCAGCTCGGACTCGACTGGGATCCGGCGCGGCCGGTCGAATCCGACGCCGAGGGCCGCACACGCCGCGCGGCGCGCATCGCCGACGCCGGTGGCGAGTCCGCCTACTGGCAGCAACAACTCGACCTCAGCCGCACCGAGATCGTGCTCGTGAATCAGCCGACCGCGACCGGCATCGACGGCCAGCGGATGCGCTGGGTGCCTTATGCGTCGACGCTGCTGGTGCCGCTCGCGCCGGATAAACTCGGCGAACGCAATCCGCCCGCCGCCGGCACGGTCCGGGCGACGCACGCGCGCGTGCTCGAGTTGTTGCGCGCGGCAGGCCACGATGGCGCGCCGGCCACGCTCGAGCTGTATGTCGATTTTATCGCGAAGCAGCTCGAGCGCTGGAAAGCCGCGGGTGCGGTCGCCGTGAAATTTCGCGATGCCTACGACCGCACGCTGCGCTTCGAGGAGATTTCCGCCGCGCGCGCGGCCGAGCTCTGGACGCGCGGCCGGCAGGCGCCGCTCTCGCGCGACGATTACCTCACGCTGCAGGATTTTCTCGCGTGGGAAATATTTCGCCACGCCGGCGACGCCGGTCTCGCCGTGCACATCCACTCGTCGCTTGGCGCGGGCCCGTTCCTGCGCGTCAGCGAGAGCGATCTGCGCCACCTCGAAAACGTGCTAACCGATCTGCGCTTCGCGAAAACCAACTTCGTGCTCCTCCATGGCGGCGCGCCCTGGCACGAGGCGGCCGCGTATCTCGCCGCCGCCAAGACGAACGTCTATGTGGACGTGTCCGCTCTCCCATTTCTCTACCCCGTGCCCGAGCTGGCCGACGTGCTGCGAAAATACCTCAGCTTCGCCCCGGAGCGCACGCTCTTCAGCACCGACACGATGAGCTTCAGCGGCACACCCGTCGGCACGGAGTTCGTTCACCTCACGCTCTCGCGCCACTTGCGCGAGGCCCTCTATGTCTGCCTCGCCGGATTGGTGCGCGATGGCGTCCTGACGGAGCCACAGGCGATCGCCATGGGCAAAGGCTTCCTCGCCGAAAACGCGCGCAAGCTATATCGGTTTTGACGGCGCCCCGCTAAAAAGTAGCGCCGGGGTTTCACTGACTTCTCACGGGCGGTCTTCGCGCGAGCGCCGCACCTCGGGGAGGCTGCCGGGGTCGTGACGCGAAACGCGAATCGTCACTGATCAACTCACTGGAATTCGCGATTCGCGTCATGACCCCGGGCTCTCTCTGGGCTGGAGCCGGCAAAAGAGGGTCAGATCGAGAATCGAGAAACGGTTACACGCAACTGGGTAAGAAGTGCGAGGTGCTCCGCTGGTTCCTCAGGCCGACCCTCTCGGTTGCTCTCCTACAATTGCACCGGGAGTCCAATTTCGATGATCTGTGAGGGCGGAATGTTGAAGTAGTCTTTCGCCGGGCGTGCGTTCCGCGTGAGGAAGGCATAGAGCGATTTTTGCCAACTCCACAGTCGGGAATCGCCGCCGGCCATGATCATCTCGCGGTTGAAATAAAACGTCGCCGTGTCCGGGTTAATCGGAACGCCCTGTTGTCGCGCCGCGAGCAACAGTGCGCTGGCATCGGGTGATTCCATGTAGCCATAGTGGCCGACTACTCGCCACACGCCCTCGCCTAGATCGGTGACCTTTAAGCGATCCGGTTCAGAGACCGATGGAACTTCGTTCGTCACAAGACTGAGCAGGATCGCCGTCTTTTGCAGACTGCGGTTGGATTTTACGTGATGCAACAATGCGACAGGAGTTCCTATGGGCGATCCCATCATGAAGACCGCGCAGCCCTCTACGCGCGTCAGGTGCTTGCTCCGTGCGATGTCCGCCAGTTCCGATTCCGTGACGCTGTTACGATAAACGCGGCGATGCACTTCGCTCCGGCCTGTCTTCCAAGTATACATCACGGAGAGAAGCACTGCGCCCATGACGAACGGCAGCCAGCCGCCGTCGGCAAATTTATGAATGTTGGAAACGAAGAACGCGGAATCGAAGATGAGAAATACACCGCACAGTGGCAGCGCCTTCGCCCGGCACCAGTTCCACCGCACGCGGGCGACCCGATAGAATGCCAGCGTCGTGATCACCATCGTTCCTGTGACGGCGATGCCGTAAGCGGTGGTCAGCCGCGCCACCGAGCCAAAGGCCAGGACGACGCAGATGCTGAGAATGGCGAGCGTCGCATTGACGAGCGGGAGGTAGATCTGCCCGACCTGTTCGGGGTTCGTGTGTCGCACCTCTAACCGAGGAAAATAGCCGAGTTGGATTGCCTGCCGCGTCAGCGAAAACGTGCCGGAGATCAGTGCCTGGCTCGCGATGATTGCCGCGGCCGTGGAAAGTGCGACCAGCAGCCATCGCAAGATTCCGTCCGGCGCCTGCGCAAAGAACGGGTTCATTTTGTCATCTGGGTGCGCCAGCGCGTAGGCACCCTGACCGAAGTAAGACAGAGTCAGGCCAGGAAACGCTGCGCCATACCACGCGCGAGCGATCGCGCCTCGGCCGAAATGCCCCATGTCGGCGTAGAGGGCTTCTGTGCCGGTGATCGCTAGCGTGACCGATCCGAGGATGGCGGTGGCGTGTCCAGGGTGTTCCCACAGCAGTCGAATTCCCAGCAGCGGATTGAGGGCCTGGAAGACGGCGGGAGTTTGTGCGATGTGCCACACGCCGAAAACTGCGATTGTCGCAAACCACCCCACCATCACCGGACCAAAGGCTCGGCCCAGTGCGCGTGTCCCGCGATGCTGCACGACAAATAAGATGGCGAGGATGATGGCCGTGATAGCGGGCACATACGGGGCAAACCCGGGGTGCAGCGTGACCAGACCCTCCGCGGCCCCGAGGACGGAGATGGCGGGCGTGATCACGCCATCACCATAGAGCAGGGCCGCTCCGAACAACAAAAGCAGGGTGAATGTCCCCGTCCGGCGTGATTTTGATTCTGCGGCAGTGTGGCCCAGTGCAAGGAGGGCGAAGATGCCGCCTTCGCCGCGATTATCTGCGCGGGTAATGAACCCGACGTATTTGAAACAGACGGCGAACGTGAGCGACCAGAACATTAACGAAAGCGAGCCGAGGACTGCATCCGCGCGCGCCACCGCCGGCAAGTAACCGAGCGTTTGATCGAGTGTGTAAAGCGGACTCGTTCCGATGTCACCGAAGACAACGCCGAGGGCGCCAATGGTGAGCGCCGTTTGGCCCGCTACTTTGAGCGGGCTCGTCGATGAAGGTGCGTTCATCGGCCGCAGCCGCTGTGCGACGTTGAGAGTTTCCTCGCATGCTCAAACCGGCGGGCAGCGCGTAAGCGCGGCGCTCCCGCGACATGCATCGCGCGGCGAATCAAAACCAAGGCCATATCTTTCATTGCTGATCCCCCTGAAGGCATGGACGCGCGGTTGGTATTCCCAATCACCCGGACACGCAGTTGCGTTGGAGCGACCGTGGGGACTCCGCAAAGCGAGAGCCCTAGTGGATCACCCTTCCCACCGCCGACGAGGTTAGCTGACGGGTTCGGTGCTAGGAAGTCACCTGGGCCGCAAAGCGGCCGTTCACCCCTTACTCGCACGTTTCGTTGAAAACATCCGAGTAACGATCTGGTTCCCCCGCGCCGACTTCGAGGAAGCGAAGTCAGCTTAGGCTGTTAATCCAAAGAACGGGCGGAAAGTGCCGGATGGGGCTTCCGAATCAAGCTTGGTGTTTCCACGGCCTTTCCAGGCTGTTGCGGCCGTAAAACTTGCCCGCACTTAACTCTCAAGGAGCGGGCAAAAAAGGGTCAGATCGAGAATCGAGACACGCTTACTCGCAACTGGGTAAAAAGTGCAGACCCCGCAGCGCAGCAGCGCAACCCGTAGGTGTCGTATGGCTGGCTGGCCGAGCGACTGAAACCGGGCCCGGTCACGAGCTCGAGCTCGCTGCTGCACCGCTTCCACCGCGCCGGCGCGACGGAACCCCGAATGTTCAACGCGATTTTGGCTCGTTTCTCGATATGACCCCTATGGACCCCCATCACGGTGGCGGGTACGGCAGGACCTTTCTATTGCTTCGTTCGAAACCCCGGATTCGGCTTCGGCATCGCCGCGCTTACGGATTGCCGCCAGGCGTGGAGCCGCTCGCGCAATGCGGCGGCTTTTTCCGGAAGCTCGCCCGCGAGGTCGCGCTGCTCCGAGGGATCTTCCTTCAGGTGATACAGTTCGATCCGGTTGTCCTCGAAATATTCGAGCAGCTTCCACCCGTCCGCACGTACGGCGCCGACGGGCGTGGTCGTTTCATAGTAGTGCGGGTAATGGAAAAACAGCGCGTCCCGCTGAAGCTTGCCCGCCGGATTTTTCATCAGAGGGAGAAGGTCGATGCCGTCGGCCAGCGTGGCGGTAGGCGTGGTTTTTTCAGCTCCGCCCAAGTTCTGCAGGGTATGAAACAGATCCATCAGTACCACGGGCTCCCGGCAGATCGAGCCGGCGGTCGTGACTCCCGGCCAGCGGATGATCAGCGGCACGCGAATTCCGCCTTCGTAGAGCGAGCCTTTGCCCGAGCGCAGAGGGGTGTTGTTGGTCGCCGGAACGCCGGCGGAGCGATCGCGGCCGATGAAGCCGCCGTTGTCGCTCGTAAAAATCACGATGGTGGTCTGGGCCAGGCCGCGGCTCTCGAGCGCCGCGAGAACGCGGCCGACGCTTTCGTCGAGGCTCCGCACCATGGCGGCGTAGGTTGCATTCTGGTGATGGAGGCCCGGTCGGCGTTTCGCCTCGAAATGGGCCACATCGTCCGCCTTCGCTTCAATCGGCGTGTGGGGCGCATGATGAGGCAGGTAGAGCAAAAACGGCCGGTGGCCGGCCTGCTCAATCACCCGGAGCGCTTCGGTCGTCAGCCGGTCGGTGAGATACTCGCCGGGCTGGCCGAACTCCAGGTGCGGAACATAGCGAAATTCGGAGCCGAACCGTCCGCTGCCACGGTAGGGCCAGAAGAAAGTCTGCGGCGCACCCCAGTGCGTGCCGCCAATGCTGACATCGAAGCCGTGGGTCTCCGGATAATGGTCCGCGTTGCCCAGGTGCCATTTGCCGACGATCGCCGTGAGGTAGCCTGCCGTCTGCAACCGCTTCGCCAGCGTAATCTCCGTGCGGGGCAGGTCGTGCCGCGAGTCGGCCTGGAGCAGTTTGCGATTCGACGGACCCTTGAGCGAGCCTTCCGACCAGATGGTCATCTGCAGCCGCGCCGCGTGCTTGCCGGTCAGGAGGGCGGCCCGGGTGGGCGTGCAGACGGACATCGCGTAGGCATCCGTGAATCGGATACCTTCGCGCGCCAGCCGGTCGAGGTGAGGGGTCTCATGCAGGTCGGCGCCGTAGCAGCCGAGATCGGCCCAGCCGAGGTCGTCGGCGAGAATGAGGACGATGTTGGGTGGGACCGCGGGCGCCGCGTGAGTCGGGAAGCAAGTTGCCGCCCACAGCGCGCTCAGACCCGCCGCACAACGAATGGAACTGAAGTTCATGAGGATTCGGACCGATATGAAGGGCGGAAGCGCATTTTTCGATGCATCTCTTGTGACCAGTGCGGTCGGATTCTTTTGTCGGCAAGGATCGCGCCCCAAGCCGCAGCGGTCGCCGCACTATGGCCGGGGAAACAATTCCGTCAGCAAGCGGCTGGCTGCGGTCGCCAGAATTTCGCCGCCGCCGGGTGCGATGCGGGCGCTTTCGACCTCGTAGCCTTTTTCCGGGAACGCTTTTTCGTTCGGGATATAGCTCAGCGATCCGTTCGCCGATTGCTCGCAGATGAACGTGAAGGCATACGGCGAGTTCTGCTTGATGAACAAGCCAAGCTCCACAAACGAGTCACCCGGGTAGCCCACCAGCGCAAGATCGCGCCCAAACGTGATTACCTGGACCTCGCTATCCCAGAACCCGTCGCGGCCATAATCAGCGAGGTCCAGATCGCGCCAGGCGTGAATCACGTCGTTGAACGCCGCGCCCTTGCCCCAGCGCTTCAGCGTCGCCTGCGCCGCGGCGAGCTGCTCCGCCGGCGGAGTGCTGCGCACCGGCACTCGCACCGGGCGCGTGACCGCGCGGAAGAGCGAAAGGTCGATTGGCTGCAGCGCGAGATACGTTTTCAACACCGCCGCTGCCAGCACCGTGCCGACGCGCGCGGCTTCCGGTTCGCCGCTCAGCCGCGGGCTGGTCCGGAGGGCATCGACGTGGTTGATATTGCCCGACATTCCGTTGAGAAAAACTGTCAGCATGCCCTCGCCTTTCACGCGGCTGAGCGTCGCGGACAGAGTGTGGGGATAATCCGCGGAGAATTTATTGCCCGTCACGATCGCGACGTGCAGCGCGAAGTTGACGATCGTCGCGAGCGGCGTGCCGTCCATGGACTCGAGATAAATCACGCCGACCTCCGGGTCGATCGGCCCGATCCGGCGCACCACGTCGGCCGCCCGCGCGCCCATCGTGACCGTGCCATCGCGCAGCAGGTAGCGGCGATTGAAGCTGATGGTCTCCTCGCGTCCGCGGGCGGCCGAGATTTTTGCCGGCTGCAGATCCGCCTCGGCCAGGCGCACGCTTTCCGCGATGAGTCCGGGCAGTTTTTCGACGTAGGCCGCGCTGATTTTCTGCGCTTCCTCGGTCGCGAGCGCATACAGCGGCGGATGCGTCTGCGGCCCGGCGTGGCAATGCGTGGCGGCCAGGATGACGCGCTCGGGTGGGACGCCGGTTTTAGCCGCGATCAGCGCGCGGGTTTTTTCCACGATCGGGCGGTGCAGGCTGATCAGATCGCAGGCAACGATGGCCGCCTTGGTGCCGTCGATTTCAAAGACCACCGCCTTGGCATGCAGGTCGGAACTCACGCCGGTGGAGACGGCGACGCCGTAGGAGTTGCCCATCACGGCGCCGATCGGCGGCGTGATGACGACCCTGGCGCGACCGGCGCGAAACTCGGCGCCCGCGAGCGAGCCACTGAGATGGCACGTCAAGGTGAGAAGTCCGATGAGCGTGTGGATTCGGCGGACACGAATGGGGTGAAGCATGGGATTTGAAATTTGACGTCCGGGTGGGCGCTTCAAACCCTAGGCCCGCAGCCCGCCGCGCTCCAGCTCGACGTTTTGGAGCGCAGTGTGACGAGCCAGAAGGTCGTCTCGACCGGCGCGTTCGGCGACCTCACCGGCGGCAGCCTCCGCGATTTTGTGTTCGGCTTGTCCGACAGCGCGCGGTTGGCTGTTCGCAGCCCCATCGCGCCGTCAAAGGCATCTGTTAGTCGAATATCGCTTTGGCTGGTTGGGGCCGCGGCGCGCTCGCCGCGGTCGTGATGCAACGGGGCGAGGGCGCCCCGTCCCCATTTAATGCATTCCGCTTTTCAACGGCCACCAAAGACTATCTCAGGCTGCAGCGGATGACGAGGTCTGGCTCCGTTCCGGCCGCGACCGCCGCGCCGCCGTCGCCAGGCTCGCTGCCCCCGAGCCGGCCGAGGGGTTGTTAGCGAACTCCAAGGCAGGTGGCCCGCGAAACACGCGAAACACTCGAGAACAGCGTAACGTGGAGCAATCTGATGCTTCCGTGTCTTCGGTGTGTTCCGTGGGCCTCTCTGGGTTTCGGTCGGGACCGGGACGATAAGGTACCCTTTCAGGTTGTGCACTTCGCATCACACTGTGACTGCCCTCTGTCGCAGATTCTCGAAGCCATGCTTCGAGAGGAGCAGGCATAATTCACCGCCCGATAAAACGCGGCGCTTGCCCAACAGCCACCTCGAGTCGCGTCACATCCGCGCCATCGGGCCCTCCATCCTCGATCAACCAGAACTTTCGACGTCTTGGTTAGTGATTGATCGAACGATTGAGCTCGTAGACCGCCGTGATGATGCGCTCCTCGGTCGTGGTCGCCCACGGACCCGGGTGCCGGGCTAAATTGGCCGAGTAACCCTCATAGCCGCCTTCGATGATCACGCGGCGGCTGCCGACGTAGCCGAAGACATCGTTCGAATAACCCGCGACCCAGATGGCGCGCTCGCCCGCCAGCTCACGCTTCAGCCGGAGTGAATAGTCGACGGTCGTCTCGCCCCCGATCGCGATGAGGTTGAGGTCGGGCCCGAATTGCACGACCTGGACGGGGCACAGATAGCTCTTTTCCAGCGGGCCCTGCTCGAGCTGTTTCAGCAGCTCCTCGGCCCGGGATTTTTCGGCCGCATCGCGTGAGCGCGAGCGCCGCTCGAGATCGGCGCGGGTGGTGTCGGCAAAATCAAGCGTGGCGTAGCCGATCGCGCTCCGCAGCGGGCCACGCAGCGGACGTGGCGTCACGACGGACAAGGCCGCCTCCACCGCGTTGGCCAGCGTCCGCCCGTGCTGCGCCGACTGCTCGAGCGAGAGATTGCGCGGATAGGGATTTTGATCGCCGCCCGCTCCCATGAGAAAGAGGGCGATCGCGCCGGGATGATTTTCCTCGAGATAGGTCTGCGCATAGCCGGCGTAATC
Organism: Opitutaceae bacterium; assembly: GCA_046594805.1. Taxonomy (GTDB): domain Bacteria; phylum Verrucomicrobiota; class Verrucomicrobiia; order Opitutales; family Opitutaceae; genus ER46. The sequence continues at coordinate 8,973 of JBKJRG010000682.1, forward strand.
TCCGTTGATGGTGTAGAAGCCGGTGGTGGTGTTGTGGCAGGCGTAGCCAAACAGGATCGCCTTCGCCTTGCCGTCGTCGCCGGTGACCCGCAGGACCGGCACATCGTGATCGACCGGGCCATCGGGATTCGGACTGTTGCGGATTTCGGTGCCCACGCGGAGCCGGCGGTTCATGGCGAAGCCCGCACGGGCGTGGGTGTAGTGCAGCGTCGCCGGACTGAGCTTCGCCAGCGCGTCGCCGATCACCTGGACAATTTTTTCCTCGAGCATGCGTCCATAGGCGGTCGCCTTGTCCACGAATGCGGGATCCGCCACGCCGCGCGGGTAGGGCGACGGGCCCGAGTGGGTGTGGGAGGCGTTCAAGAGGATCTCCTCCGGACGCAGTTGAAAACGCGCGCTCGCCTGACGCTCGACGCCCTCACGAACCGCGCGCGGCACGCCGATGAGATCGAGGGTGACCACCACCAGCCGGGCACCGCTCTTCTCCTCCAGAGCGAGAGCCTTCGCGTTGAGCTTCTGCGACACGCCCTCGCTTGGTTTCTTGCGCGCCGCGTAGCCGGCCATCCAGACCGGACCTTCGGGTGTGATATCGATCGACGCGGCGCCGGCCTTCCAGGCGGCTTGCCCGGGGGGTTGCGCCGACGAGGCGCAGGGCAGCGCGATTGCCAGCAGAAGAAGCAGACGGGTGAATTTCATGGGGGGGAATGGGCTGGGTTCAGAATCGGCCTGTCACGCCGGCGACAATTTTCGGCGCGAAATTCCGCCAGTTGTCCCCGCGGTCCGGGTACAACCGATAGCGATCGTCGAGCGGCACGGCGAAGATGTTGTCCACGTCGAAGAACACGCTCACATTCCGGGTGAAGGCATACCGCGAGCGCCAGTTCCAGGTTGTCTTCGCCACCTGATATTGCACGAGCGCCGGCGTGGTGGAATTGCTCGTCAGGTATTCACCGCGGTAGGTCACGAGGATCCGCAGGTCGAGACCGCGGCCGCGGTAGTTGAGGCCCACGTTGCCCGTCTTCGGCAGGAAGCCGGCGAGCGAGTTCGTAGTCAGCACGGCGCCGGGCGTGCCATAGTCGCCTTCGGTCTTCAGCGTCGTGTAGTTGAAATTGACCCCAAACCCCTTCGCCCAGCCGGGCAGAAAGCTCAACTGCTGGGCATAATTGAATTCGAGGCCTTCGATCTTTGCCGAGCCGCCATTGCGCTGCGTCGTCAGGCCGTAGCCCTCGTAGTGACCCTCGAAGCCGTTGTCCGCCCCGCGGCCGATCACCAGACTGCTGTCGGTGAAGATGTAATCCCGGATGTCCTTCTTGAATGCGCCGACCGAGACGACGCCCTGCGACTTGAAATAATATTCGGCCGTCCAGTCGAAGCTGTCGGCATACTGTGGTTTGAGATTCGGGTTGTTCCGCGTGACCCGCATCGTGTCGTCGTTGACCGTGTCGAGCGGGATGATCGAACCGAACGCCGGCCGGCCGATGCCGGTCGACCAGCTCAATCGCGTGAGGAAACCCGCAAACGGCTCATACTTCACGTGCACGCCCGGGAAATAATTCCGGTACTGCCCGCGGCTGGTCGTGCGGCCGCCGAATTGGGCGTCCGCGCGGCGGCGAAGCTCGTCATCCGTGACCACGCCCACATACGCCGCGCGCCGCGCCCGTTCCGCGGGCGACAGAAAGTTCAGCGGGCCTTCGCCTTTGACGCGCGTGTCCTCCATGCGCACGCCGGACAAAACCGACACCGGTCCGAGGCGGACGGTGCCCATCATATAGGCCGCGCCGATCGTTTCCGTGATTTGGCGCAAGCCCTGCGCCTTGCTCTGGGCGCTCGTGGCCAGGTTCTCGCGCCACTGGGCGGGGTTGTCCCGCCGGTGGCGGGCGACCGCGTAGACGTCGGGAAAAACCGGCCGATCGCCGCGATCTTTCAGGTAGTAGCTGGCGATGTTCTTCGCGGGCGGATCGGTTTCCGTGAACTGGGCCAGGTTCGCGCGGTCGTCGGCGTTGCCGAGGATGCCGTCGGCGCCGGCGTAATCCCACGGGCGGCTCCACTGCCAGAGCTTGCGCCACTGCTGCTGGTAGTTGAGCCCGGTCTTGACGATGACCGGCATTTTCCAGGCGAGGTCTTTCCGCAGATCGAATTTGCCGCCGTACACCTTGTCGTAGCCGCGCCGATCATTCTGCGTGATGCGCAGCGCCGAGTAGTTGTTGAGTTCGCGGAAGCTCGGGCCGGCCGTCTGCGTCACGACCGGGATGTGCGGGTCGGTCGCGCGATCGATGGTGAAGCCCACGCCGCCCATCGACATCGACAGCGCACCGGTCGGCGAGGCGTGGTATTTTTCGTTGTCGTGCGATTGGTCGTAATAGGTGGCGGCGTCGGAATAGCTCAGGTTGTAGTCGATCTGCATCCCCGGAAAACGATGCCGCACGCT